>LGGY01000134.1 GCA_001509335.1 Fidelibacterota bacterium 46_43 | reverse complement strand
CAATCGGTGATCCTGTACGAAATGGAAGGGCGCAGGCAAATACACACAGACCTCAAGGACATCCAGAATCAAGCTTTCCCAATTCAAAAAGCACAGAATGCGATTGAAGCTTGCGATTTGGCGGTGATCTGCAATATCAATTTTGCCCGTCCGCTGCTGGCTGTGGCACGGGACGCTGGAAAACCGATCGCCACGGACGTACATGCGCTTGTTAGCCTGGATCATGACTATAACCAGGATTATATGCGTGCTGCGGATATTCTTTTTATGAGCGATGAAAAATTGCCAGAGCCATTGGAAGAAGTTGCCGGGAAAGTTTTGGATCGTTTCCATACGAAGATCCTGGTGATTGGTATGGGTAAGAAGGGTGCCTTGCTTGCGGTAAAAGAAGATGGCTTTATTGGGCGTTTTGAGGCTGTAAAGACCAGGAAGGTGGTCAACAGCATTGGCGCAGGGGATGCATTGTTTTCATCCTTTCTGGATCGCTATCTGCGAACAGGCGATCCTTATACCTCCCTGAAGGCAGCCATGGTGTTTGCATCTTATAAGATCGGGGAAAAGGGTGCAGCCCAGGGTTTTTTGAACGGGGAGGAATTGGACGCGTGGGTCAGGAAATCCGGTTCATTATCCTGAATTTTGTAATAAACCATGAAATGAAACAAACCAAATAGGTCATGTATGCTGCCGGAGTGCGGGTTTCAACCCGCATAGATACATTTATCTGTAATGATCATTCTTCTAATCCAAATGAATTTGAAATGCCATAATTTTGCGGACTGAAGTCCGCATTCCAAAAGAGAATAGATTTACCATCAGGGTACTTGTAGGGTGGGTTGGCCAAGAAGCATGTGTATAAAAATAAGTTGATATTTGTTAGAGTAATAATCCAAACAATGTATCTTTAACCAACCCACCGCATCATTACGCAAAAAATGGTGGGTTGGTCAACAAGGATTTATTTATCACCTTTTTGTTACGTTTAATACGTAGCCTACGAAGTTAATAACGTGTTGATAAAGATAAACGGCTTTATTGATCGAAGTTTTCACCCCCCGCAAGCAGGGGGAATTAATTCTCTGTTTGTCGATCATATAATGTGGCGGAGTTAATTGCATACCAATCTCTGTTTCCCTATTTTTACAATGGCTGTATCCAATCCGGGGGTGAATGGGGCAGCGGCTTTTTTCCATAAAAGAGATCATCCATCCAGTATGCGGCGCGCCGGAAATTGTGCGAATGCGCCACGCCAAGGCGGATCAGGTTATGCATCAAATTGTCCGCATGGGCATAGGGACAGACCGCCATGCAGCGTCCGCAGTCTGTGCCGACCCTGGTCCAGTAGGTGTAGCAGCGGTCAGGATCGATTTTCCATCGAAATGTTCCGTCGGCATATTCCTGGCGATCACCAAAGGGAATCGCCTGTGAGGGGCATGCCTGTGCGCATTTTTTGCAGCTGCTGCAGAAGTCGATCATTTCCGGATACCAGGCTGCCTGGTCTTCTACCAGTGGGAGGTTTGTGGTGACCACTGCTAACCGAACGCGTGGTCCCAGGCTGGGCGTCATCAACAAGCCCATGCGGCCGATCTCACCCAATCCGACATCTTTGGCGACAAGGGGTGCGATCACCCGGTAATTCCCGTCGATGTGCGCACGAGCCGGGTAGCCCATCGCGCGGATGGCGGCAGCCAGGGCGACGGCGATTTTACCCGCTTCAGCATACTGACGGGCAGATTCCATCACGGCGGGCATGCGCGGCCCGGTGTTGACCATTTTGTGGGACATCTCTACGGTAAAAGCGACGGCAAATTGGTGATCCAGTGTGATTTCTTCCCCATATTCCCCCGAGCCGCGGCCGATATGGGAGTAGATGTGGTAGGACTGCAGTCGGCAGACGCCGACATCCCTCGCCCCATGGTAAATTGCCAGTTTTTTGATGAAATCCGTCATTTGATCGGGAGGTTCTACGACCTTTTTTGTTTCAGAAACCGGACCATCGACGGCGTCCCGCAGAGATTCTGTTAGGAAGAAATCTCCCTGTGGGGAGGCAGCCAGTTTCTGGTTGAAGAACAAGGCACCGGGTTCGAGCAAGCCCGGGTTTTGACGGAAAGACTCATCCAAACTTTTGTGTTCGGGGTGGTCACGGTAATACGCTTCAAAATTGGGTGTGCCTGGCTCCAGACGGGCACGGGCAAACATGATTGTGCGTTCATCCACCCTTTTCACCGGGGGCGGGGAAGGAGTGACCTTTTTGCCAGAAGGCAAGAAGAAAAGGATGATTGCTGCCACGGAACCCACACCGATGATTGCCAGCGCGATGCTTTGAACAAGTCCTGGGGAGACCAGTAGAACAGCAAATAATAAGCTGCTCAGCAGGGCAAATAAAAAGGATAGACGGCTTGCCCTGTGGTGCTTTTCGCGCAGGGATACCAGCGCAAAGCCCAGGAAACCGAGCAGGCTGAGCAGTCCGATGGCAAGTAAAAGGACTTCAATGGGTGTCATGATTATTATCCTGTTGGTAATTTGAAACAATTATAACCCAATGGTTGTCTTGTAAAAACGTTGCCTGGTGGTATAATCTGTCCTGTACGGGGCGTGGCACAGCCCGGTAGTGCGCACGGTTCGGGTCCGTGAGGTCATCGGTTCAAATCCGATCGCCCCGACTGAAACACTCCTATTTGGGAGTGTTTTTTTATTAATGAAAATAAATACAATCTAGATAATTTATTTGTAATCGTTACGATGTACCCCGTTATTCAACACATTATTTTAGACATACCTTTGCTGTCAATTACCTGCGGAATTACCCCAATATTTACACCCTGCAGGAGATGCTCGGTCACACCACCCTGGATATGGTCAAACGCTATCTGGCAATCAGCCAGAATGACCTGGATGAAGCCCACCGGCACGCTTCACCGGTGGAGAAATGGGGGTTATGAGAGCAATTATTCACAATACAGATGAGAAAAACGCTCTTCAATTTTCGAATATCCATTTTGAATTATTTCTACCTGTTCCTTCCAGAATTCATCAAATATCTTATAGCTGGCTTCGTTGTCATGTCTAATGATTTGGAGACGCTTAAGTAAGTTTTGAAATTCTGGTGAAAAATAAAAATTTACGAAGGATTGAATAAAAATCGTTCCCATTTCTTTTAGTTCCTTATCTATCAATTTATGGGTAGAAAGGAAGTCGTTATTCTTCTTAATCGTGCTTCTAAAAAATATATTTGCATCATGTAAACTGGCTATGCCAGAATAAACTGAATAGAATTCTGAACAACCAGAACTTGACAGTTCCTCGTAAATCTTATATTCAAAATCATCATCAAAATAGACACTTACACTTTCAGGATCTTGGTCTCTGAATGTATGCTCAAGAAAGGTAAATCTCTTCAAGAGATCTCTAGGATGGTAATAATAAAAATTCAGGAACTCTTCTTTGATTTTATCGACCAAAATTATAAAACTATTATCATTCTCGAATTTAGGACTTAAAGCTGGTTTAATCCTCTCGAGTTCTTTAGATATTCTAGCTTGTTGATTGTTCAGTAATAAACGAATAACTAAAAAACCAATTCCAGAAACAACAAAGGTTGTCACTGAGGTAATTATCGCACTGACGATTTGCGGATCCATCCTAAACACTCCTCTCAATCATCCAACAACCCAAGCTGCTTGCCCTCATCCCCCTTGTGCTTGGGTGCACGTCGGTATGTCTGGTTCACCTGCCGGATTGGCGGCATATCGATCTGTTTGCCATCCAATAATTCCTCGATCGTCAAAATCTGCACGCGAGGGTGTTTTCCCCAGGGCGAATCATAGAAACCCGCACTGGCGGCTTCTGAGCGCATGGGCTGGGTTGGTTCCTGTAGTGTTAGCAAAACCCCAATCTGAGCGTTTTCTCGATCCAAAACACCCACAAGATCACGGATGTGACTTACGCCAGTATGACCGCCCTTAACAGAGATAATCACCTGTTTTGTTTTTCCAGAATCATCATCATGAAAAAATAGACGTCCATCAATACCACGGTCCGCTCCCTTTTTGGGATCTGCCGGTCTTGCACCTACTAATCCCAATGCCCACCACTCGAATTGGAATTTATCCATATCAGCTAATTCTTGAGCACCCTCTATAGTGGTGGGTTCACCATATACTTCATAAATTAGCTCTTCACCAAATTGATCTGCCATTCGGATTTTAATTAATCCAATAGCTAAATGCGTAATATCAATACCAATCCAATTACGATTGTTTTTTTGAGCTGATGCTATAGCTGTTCCGCAACCGCAAAATGGATCAAGAATTATTTCTCCCTCATTTGAGCTCGCTTTTATAATGCGATCTAATAGTTCCTCTGGTTTTTGAGTAGGATATCCAAGTCTCTCTTCTGAAAGATTATGTATTGGCCTAATATCTGTCCAAATATCTTGAATAGGCAATCCTGGCAAATCTTCTGGATATTGCTTTAATCTTGGCATCCCTCCCTCTTTTTTTGGCCAATGGATTCTTCCCTGTTCATCTAGTTCATCCAACATACTAGGAACATACATCCAATGCC
The DNA here is from genome assembly GCA_001509335.1 of Fidelibacterota bacterium 46_43. Lineage (GTDB taxonomy): Bacteria > Fidelibacterota > Fidelibacteria > Fidelibacterales > Fidelibacteraceae > Fidelibacter. The sequence continues at coordinate 17,818 of LGGY01000134.1, read as the reverse complement.
TTCCCCTGGCTCTCACATCTCTACCTCTCCAGGGTTCACCACTGGGGCCATTAGTTGTCCCTGCACCTGTTAAGTCGCTTCTTTTATATTTTCTGCCATCTTCATCTGTTGTGTCGAAGAAACGATCTATGTATTCTTGATCATAAGGTTGATATTGAACATTCCAAGTAAAGTTATTTGATTTTGTGTAGAAGAGAATCGTGTCGTGGATTGCACCATATTTATTGGCTGCCGAGTGAGCGCTTGTTCTCTTCCAAATTATCTCATTTTTAAAGTTCTCTCCCCCAAAAATTGTATCTAATAAGATTCTTAAGTAGTGCGAAGCCGTTGGATCGCAGTGTAAATATAAACTACCCGTGTCCTGTAATACTCGATGTAATTCAAGTAACCGTGGCGCCATCATAGCCAGGTAGGCCATCATATTACTGTTTCCTAAAAGCATTCTGAAGGCTCTCAAAGTATCTGCAACAGCACCTCCTCTTTCAACTGATAATTCAAAATTTAATGCAGCATTTTCATCCCATTGCCAGGTATCTTCAAATGCCTGAATTTGTGCACTTGATTGGCTCCCGTTTTGCTGGGAGAATAGCACGTTGTAAGTCGCATTAGAATTAAACGGTGGATCAAGATAAATTAAATCCACCGATTCGTCTTTGATATACCGTTTGAGAATGTCAAGATTGTCCCCGTAATACAGTTGATTCATGTTGTCAGTCCTTTTTGATCTTTTGCCCGTGGGGATGAATGTAAAGATCCCCTGGTTATGTTGAAGGTTCTGCCATGTTTATTTTATCAGAAAAATTTCGAAATAATTTTGCATTCTTGAATAGACGAGGGCTGATACCAATATGTTTCGCTCCCTCTTTTTGAGTTATTTGTTTCTCTTCAGCCATCCTTAAAATTTCACATCGCCTAATTTCTTCCTTGCTCATATTCAATGTCCTTTTTGTTGTCATATCCTATTCACCTCCAATAGGACATTTTAACTTTGCTCAAATAGGACATTACTACTTTGCCCTGACAAACCAATCAGAAGACCTTGACAGTCTGATATTTGGGATTATAATAAATTTGTTTTATTCGGAAAATATCATGACAAGAAAAATGACTCGGCGCCAAAAACAATTTCTCGACAAATTCCTTGATATCTATCAGGAGTCTGAAGAGCCAATTCATTATGTCGGACTAGCGAAGCAACTTGACATTGGTAAAATCACAGCTTACGAGATGCTGAGATTGCTAGAAAAGCGAGGTTTGGTCGAGGCAGAATACCACCTCCCACCCGGTAACCGGGGTCCTGGCCGCTCTAAAGTATTTTTCCGACCAACCAAAGAAGCCACACGGATTTTTGAGCGATTATCAAAGAGCACCACGGACAACGAGGAATGGGAAATAGTAAAGCAGCGTATCTTGAAAGAATTGCATGACGGAAAAGCGGGGGGTTATGAAACCTTGCTGAATGATTTATTAATCAGAATTCCCGAGCAACATTCCCCTTTGATCTTCCTGACCGAGATGGTTACCACAATCATCCTTGCACTCACTCCGATCAAGAAGGCCGTAAAAGACAAAGGTCTTCTAGACCGCCTGAGCCGAATTGGCCTTCCAGGGGAAGTTGGGTTGATCGCTTTGGCTGGATTTGGTGCAGCTCTCTCTTTAGTTGAGGATGTAAATTTAAGGCTCTCAACTTTATTAATGGAACAAAGCGGAAAATACCAGGAGATGCTGGCACAGCTTAGTGAAGAAAAAAAGAAACAACTAATCGATTTCACTCGTAATGCTATCAAAATAGTTAAAGGATAATTTTTTTATGTAATACTTTCGTAATTTTCGGAAAACATAGCCGGTAATGGAGAAAGAGAACCATTGAAATTGATAAGGTTTACTGATGTTCTCTCAATGTGAACCTTAAATAAATAATAAACAAGAAGTAAAAACATTTCTACAAGATAAAAGAGAAATCTCATGAATAAAATAGCAATTGTGACAGACAGTACGGCTTACATACCAAATGATTTTGTAAAACAACACAATATCCATGTTATTCCACTTAAAATTCATTGGGGGGAGGATACCCTTGTGGATGGTGTTGATATAACCCCAGCTCAATTCTATGAACGGTTGGAAAAATCATCAACCATTCCATCAACATCCCAACCATCGGCCGGTGATTTTTTGCGGACTTTTAAAGACCTTACCCCTTATTATGATGGGATAATGGTCCCCCTTATATCCTCAGGCATCAGCGGTACAGTAGCTTCTGCAAAAACAGCCAGTGCTTTGTTTGCTGAAATACCTGTTGAAATCATTGACACGCATTCAACCTCGGCAGGTTTGGGATTAGTTGTAACTGCTGTAGCGCAGGCAGTTTCTGATGGAAAGAGCCTAAAAGAAATCACCCAGCTCGCTGAAGGCATTGTAAAACGGTTGAAAGTGTTTTTCGTGGTGGACACGCTGAAATATTTACATAAAAATGGAAGGATAGGCGGCGCTTCACGGTATTTTGGAACGGCACTAAGCATTAAACCAATTCTATTTTTAGATGATCAAGGAAAGATTGATGCATTAGAAAAAGTCCGCACAAAGAGAAAAGCTACTGAGAAGCTTATACAACTGGCAGTTGAACAAGCTGATAGAAAACCGGTTAGTGTTAGCGTTATGCATGCCAATGCGCTTGAGGAAGTTAAAAATCTACGGGATCTGCTTTTAGAACAGCTTGATTGCAAACAAATTGATATCTATGACATCAGCCCTGTAATTGGGGTCCACGTCGGTCCTGGAACTATTGGTCTGGCAATATACCAAATTTAATTAATTCTGTGGAAACTAAAAAGCTCTGGTGGGTTGGTTTGTTTGCTATTGCAATGGCTTATGTAGAGTCAGCGATTGTTGTCTACATACGCCGTATTTATGGCATTAGTGACCTCATTATCGACATCCCACCCTTTGATCCTGTTCTTGCTCCTATTGAAGTTGGCCGTGAGCTAGCCACGCTCATTATGCTGTTGGCAGTGGGCTGGGCGGTTGGCAAGTCACTTCAATCTCGGCTTAGTTTCACATTTATTATTTTTGGTGTATGGGATATTTTTTACTATATTTGGCTCAAGTTATTCATCGGTTGGCCAAACTCACTCTTCTCGCCAGATATTTTGTTTTTGATACCACTGCCGTGGTGGGGGCCAGTTATCGCACCCGTGTTAATTGCCTGTCTGATGGTCGCTGGTGGGATATTGGTTGTACTTAGCACGGATAAGGGACGGAAAATCAGGTTATCTAAGATTGATTGGATGACCTTTATTGCCAGTGTATTGATTTTACTATATTCCTTCATGGAAGATGCTCTATCGATAATGCCTGCTGATGTAGAAACACTTGCCCAATTACGGCCCATTTCTTTTAATTGGTCAATCTATATCATCGGTTTAGTAATAGCTGGTTATGCTGTTCTACATACAACCTGGTCAGGTAATCAAAAAGAAGACTTATAAGGAATGAACATGGAGAATATCAAGCAATTTATTATACAACAAGCGATAAAGAATATCATTTCGCGATCGGATTCTATCTCTGATAAAAACATTAGACGTATATTTGATTTCCTAATTTGGATCAACAGCAATGATCAGAGATTACAGGGGCAAATTTCGGCTATTAAAAAAGCCGTGGAACATAATGAACCAATGGGGTTAATAATCAAGCGTGTCTTTCGCGAGTTGCATCCTAATATACGTAACAAGTTTATTCTCAATTTTGTTCTCAATAACAGTTACGGTTCAAAAGCAAAAAAACGCGAACTGTTCAAGAATAGAGAGGGGGTCTACCCGCCCTTTACTATCCTCTTAAGTCCTTCCATGCGTTGTAATTTACGCTGTAAGGGCTGCTATGCGAGCGAATACAGCCAAAGAGATGATTTGCCATATGAAATTGTTGAGCGAGTGATAGAAGAAGCGCGCCAAATGGGAATCTACTTTTTTACGATATTAGGTGGAGAACCTTTCTTTTGTGATTACATGTGGGACATCTATGAGAAATTCAACGATGTCGCTTTCCAGGTTTTTACTAATGGAACCTTGCTGGATGAGAAAACCGTAGAGCACATCATCCAGTTAGGTAATGTTATGCCAATAGTGAGTATTGAAGGATCACAAGAGGAAACCGATTCCCGCCGTGGCAAGGGAGTTTATCAAAAAATTATGCAGGCAATGGATAATTTACACCAGGCAGGCGCTTTGTTTGGGTTTTCGGTTATGGTTACTCGTGATAACGCAGAGACTATTTGCGGAGACCGATTTAACCAATTGATGGTTGAAAAAGGATGTTACTGGGGCTGGCATTTCTTGTATATGCCTGTTGGTAGAAGCCCTGATGTGAGTCTAATGCCCACCCCTGAACAACGAGAGTTTATGCGTACACATGGCGCTGCACGGATACGAAAAAAATTTCCAGTTTTTGTAGCTGATTTTTGGAACGATGCGCCCTATGTCGGTGGTTGTATTGCTGGTGGTCGTGATTATCTTCACATCAATAGTAATGGCGATGTGGAACCATGTATTTTTGCCCATTTTGCGGTTGATAATGTGAAAGATAAAAGCTTGCGCGAAGTTTTATTATCACCTTTCTTCAAAGCTATTCGCGCTCGGCAGCCATTTGACAAGAACCTTTTATTACCCTGCCAATTGATAGATCACCCTCATATTTTTCGCGAAATTTACAACGAATTTCATCCATACTCGACTCACCCTGGTGCCGAGAGCTTGGTGATTAAATTTTCTAATCCCCTTGATATATACTCTGCGCAGGTCAAATCAATCATGGATAAGGCTTGGAAGAAGGATTTTGTAGAAAAAGGGTTCCATTACAAGGGGAAAAAAACAAAAAAGACTGAGGTTATAAATGGCTGACTTGAATCAAAAAATATTACCAAAACATGTTGGTTTTATCGTTGATGGCAACCGACGTTGGGCAAAAGAAAAAAGTTTGCCTACTTTTGCTGGCCACAAAAAAGGCGCAGAAAGAATTGAGGAAATTGTTAAATATGCGCAAGAATTAGGGATAAAAATTATTACGATATACGCTTTCTCTACTGAAAATTGGAAAAGGGCAGAAGAAGAGACGTCATATCTGATGGAACTTTTCGAAACTTATGCCAGTAATAAAATGGGTGAAGCAAATAACCTTGGGATTCAAATAAGAATATTGGGTGATCTTCAAGACCTGCCGGATTCTTTACAGGAAACATTATCAAAATTGGTGGTATTAACAAGAGATAATGAGAAAATGATTGTAAATCTTGCATTGAATTATGGGGGGAGAGATGAACTGGTTAGAACTTTCCGAAAATTGCTTCTTGTCAATATTACAGCATCAGAATTGACAGAGGAGCTTATCAACATTAATTTAGACACTGCTGGGTTACCTGATCCAGACATGATCATTAGGACATCAGGAGAACAAAGACTTTCCAACTTTCTCCCCTGGCAAAGTACCTATGCGGAATTGTATTTTCCGAAAGTTCATTGGCCGGATTTCGATAAAAAACAGCTTGATATTGCTATGGAAGAGTTTCAAAGACGCCAAAGACGGATGGGAAAATAGAATGAGCGGGAAGAGTATTTTCTATAGGTTTCCCTTGTTGTACATTTGGGGTATTAGATGGATACATAAGAGTAATTTTTTAAAAAGATACCAATATATATCAAGCTTTGTGAGAGAAGGTGATTTAGTGCTAGAGCCTGGATGCGGTCCGGCAATTTTGGCAGAATTCCTACCTCAAGGCTCCTCTTACAAAGGTTTTGATTCTAACCAGAATTTTGTCAATTATGCAAAAAAAGGGCACTCCGCGGTCTCTTCGGGCAATGTCCTTGATCCTAAAAACTATTGTAAAGCAGAGGTAGTTGTTATTTGTGATGTTTTGCATCACATAAATCCTGCAGATAGGAAAAAATTCATTCAGAACTGCTACCAATCAGCAGACGAAACATTTATTATTTGTGACCCTGGGAAAAAAATAAACCATACACCAAATATTTTATATCCAATTTGGAAGCGGCTAACAGAATGGAGCGAAAAAGATGGTACTAATAATTTCAAGTATGAGTATTTTTTAACCCGAGGCCAACTGTTTGATGAAATCGATAATGGTTTCGGTATAATTCCATCTTCAGTAAAAAGAGAAGTAAAGGAAATTGGAGACGACATTGTTGCTGTTTTTTATAAAAGTGAAGAGATTTGGAGATAACCAAATGAATAAAAGAAAATCAGTATCAGCTATCGTTCCTATTTACAACGAAGAAAAAACCATTTCAAAAGTTGTTAATACACTGCTGAAGAACAACTTAATTGATGAAGTCATTTGCATAAATGACGGTTCATCAGACACAAGCATGGATGTATTGAATCAGTTCAAAGAGAAAATTGAAATTATTGATTTGCAAAAAAATCAAGGTAAAGGTTTTGCATTATCTGTTGGAATTAAACAAGCAAAAGGGGATATTGTTGCCTTTATTGACGCAGATCTAACAAATCTATCAGATGACCACGTAAGTGAGTTGCTTACCCCAATATTAAATAATAAAGCAAGGGGTGTTGTCGGTTACCCATCTTCGGTAAACGGGAATTTACTTAATCCTCTTTCAAGCTTTACAGGGGAAAGAGCTTATTATAAAGAAGACCTAATTTCTCACATTGAAAAAATAGCAGAAACCAGATTTGGTGTTGAAGTGTACTTGAATCATCATTTTAATGAGAAAAATATTACAAAAGTTCCGTTAAGAAATCTAAAAGGACTCTTTAAATATGAAAAGCGGGCGTTTAAAGATGCTTTTTCCGAATATTTCATTGAAGGAGTCGAAATTATAAAAGAGTTAATTAGACAAAAGCGATTTTCAATGACAACTAGAGAATCAATTGATTAGATAAATGGTTATTTTTATTCGGTTAATGGGTTTTATTAAACAACCGTTATCCAAAGTCATATTATGAAAATTAAGGTTTAGTGAAAAATGAAATTACCGGGAAATAAATTAAAACTAGGGGTCGCATTAAGTGGAGGAGGGTCAAGAGGTTTAGCGCATATAGGAGTATTGAAAGAGTTGCGAAATGCCGGTATTCAAATTGATTTCATGACGGGAACGAGTATGGGAGGTGTGATAGCCGCAAGTTATGCCGCTGGATTGACACCACTCGAAATCGAAGAAATCGCTTCTTCTGTAGGAACGATCAGTAACCTTGCCCAGTTGGTTGATCCAACCTTGCTAAAAAAAGGAATATTTAAAGGCGATAAAGTGACAAAATTATTCAACAGATATCTGGGAGAAAAATCATTTGAAGATCTGGAAATTCCGCTATCTGTGACAGCCGTAGATTTGAATAGTAATCAGGAAATTTGTATATCCGATGGGCTCATAGCGGATGCGCTTCGGGCAACCATTTCAATCCCCGGGATTTTCGTTCCTGTTGAAAAAGATGGTATGCGATTAGTAGATGGTGGTTTATTAAATAATTTGCCTGTTGATATTGTTCGTGATATGGGAGCGGATATCATTTTAGCAGTTGATGTTGGTTGGAGCGGTATTGGAAAAGAGAAAATTAGAGAATCATATCAAAAAATAATTTCTCGGGTTCCCCTTGTGGATATGGCACTTACTTTATATGAAACGGTCGATTTATTCCTATCTCGTCAGGTTGACGACAAAATCCAATCAATACAACCTGATTTCTTATTGCGCCCTGGGATACCACCTCATATCACATCTATAGCTGGTTATACACACGCAAAAGAACTCATCGCATTTGGTGAAGAAGCCACACTGCCCATACTGGCAGACTTAAGGCTTTCACTTAATCTAGCTAATGATCTAACCCAATCTGTTTAGTAGATAATAGGTAGTGTCTTGTCAAGTGGTGTAAATTGCATTTTGTGCTTACAGCTCTAACAACTCATCAACAAGCTCAAAACTTTGCTCTGAAGGTTCTGCAAGCTCAGGATTGAGCAGTTTTATCATGCCCTCCTGAGCCATATATCTTCGTCCAATACGCCAGTTTTCATCAACGTCCATCAACAATGTACCCACAAGCCTGAACACGGAAGCTCGATTGGGGAAGACGCCCACCACCCGGGTCCGACGGCGGATTTCCCGATTAAGGCGTTCCAAGGGATTGACGGAATGGATGGAACGGTGGTGCTTTTTCGGGAAAGTCTTGTAAGCCAGAATATCCTCCTCGGCTTCCAGGAGCATCCGAGAAACCTTGGGCCATCTGGATTCCATCACTTGAGCTAAACGTTCCAGAAAAGCTGGGGTGTCTAGAATCTTGTGTAAATGGAATTTCACAGTGGCCACCGATCCTCAAACTGAATAGCCAATTGTTTGAGTATCAATGGCCAATTTTGGATGGAAGTTATCTATTTCTTCGTAATGTCCATTGTGTCTAAATAAATCAATTTTCGTACAGAGGGTTCCGTAGGAAAGGGACCTTTATTCTTGATCACTTTCCTCATTTATGTATGATACCCCTCAACCGTGTTGTTGAATAAGCCAGTCAGCGGATCTCTTTAAGAAATTCGAAAAAGATTACCAAATTTTCCCAGTTGTTTTGCCAGGAGCGAACCGACACACCATACTTGCCATATCAGTAATCTTCCAGCTTTATTTTTTGCTTCAGATAGTATTGCCTCTCAGGTTCGGGTTACAGCAGTAAATAACCCTGCCCATTAGGGTCCAAGTGATCATTGCAAAATAATGATTGATATCTAAGCATCATTTAATAAAAAATTTTTTACAACTTTATATTTTTCGACCTTCTTAATAGAAGGAATATTATTTCTATGTGGAAAAGCAATGGAATAAAACAAGGTGGGACAATTTTTTATGATTTGGCCAATCTGCCCATGATTAGCACGAATTGGTTTTATTCCAAGATAAGCCAGAAATGTTTTCGTAACCTTCCCATGTAGAAGAATTACTGTCTTTGGTTTATACTTCCTGATTTCCCTCTCCAATCTTTGGCAATCCCTTTCAGATGGTTCTATTACTCTACTATTGCTTTCAGCAACTTCTGTAATCAAATCTGTAATTCCAAAAGACCATCCACAGAAATTGATATCATTACTTCCAAAAACAATCTCATCAGCCTCAAGTTTATCAACTTCCTTTTTGATTAATCCAGCATCGTACAATTGATTCCAGAAGGCCTGATTGACTGAAAAATAATGTCGATTGTCACTGGATCCTTTTGCTGGATTGAGACCGGCAAAAAGAATATCAAGGTCATGTCTAATAAACGGCACTAAATTTGATTTTTCCATGTTCTATTCTCCTTGGTTGTTTAATCATTAAAGCATTCAATAAGCACAGTTTTTTTGATAAATTCGTGATATGGAGTAATTATTTGTGATTGTTGTGATAAAATAGAACGCATATTCTATTATTTGTGTTAATAAACAATTTTATGTGTGTCTATGACTATAACTGAAAATCCCCATCTCACCCAAACCTACGCCGACCACGGCCTTCGCTTTGCCGGCCCTGACCTTTTCGACTACACCATGATCTTCGATATCTCCGGCGGCGTCTATGACGGCCAACGCCTTAGAATCGAAAGCGCTTATCATCCTTGCTGCGGCACCCTGGAAGTAAACGCATCCCTCTTTGGCATCTACAAACGTTGGCGTAATAAACTTGATGGCTGCCTACAACATCAACGCGATGGGGGAGGAGATCGAGATTGTCCGGGCTGTTTGTAATCTCATGCTTTCCGCCTTTCGTTATAAGCCTTTAATACTTGGTCTTTATTGGCTATTCTGTAGCATTTTATTGAGCTGTATTTTGGCCTTATTTCCCCATCAAATATGAGGTTACCGTTTCGGTATCGCTTTAGCCTAAATGAGTTCCCGGCGTTTTTTTTCCTTATTTTCTCTGTCTGTTCCTCAATAATTGCCTGGTAATCATGGTCAAGCGCTATCCTTTGGATGGTGCTTATGTGTCGCTTCCACTTGTCCCGGTAATAATTGTTGGCTTCATTGTATGATTTCCCGGCTGGTACCGGATAGTTTTCGCTTATCTCATCCTCACCAATCCACTGACGCTCTGGGTACTCAATGCATAACCTGACTAACGTATTGATAAACAACAACGTTATTTTGATTCTGCTAATTCTCATGTTGTTCGCCTTCCTATTTATTATAACCCTTATTAGTGGGCTTCCTGGCCGGTGTTTCCGCCCTGGGGAATTTTTATTACGGAGACCACGGCCTTCGCTTCGCCAGCCCCGACGTCGTCGGCTACGATCAAGCGGCTGGCGAATTCAATTTTTACGACTGCGCACCAGAAAGCCCCGAGGGACGACGAAGCCTGTGCTACGATCAGGAAGCCCTGGAATCTCGGAAGAAAAACAAGCCGGCAGGCGGCGCCTCAGCGATAGCAGAAGCCATGGGCATCACGCTGTTAACGGAAGCAGAATATCGCCATCTGCAGACCCTTGGTGCGTTTGACACGACGACCTCGAGCTGGCTTGAAACGCCTTCGACGGTCAGGGCGTTGGGTGGTGCGACCTTTGGCGATCGGCGATATGACACCGTCTGGGTCTATCATAACGGTGCGGATTCTTACTATGTCGCCCGGGGTTTCCGCGGTTCGCTGAGGGTCTGAGCCCGGCATCAACGCCATTTGTTCATGTTTTTGAGTTAAAATTTAGCCAATCAAGCTTGTAAATACCTGTGTTAAATTAATATCATTTTTCAATGAAAATTGAACAGGGGAGGGAATGAATATGGATAAACTTGCAGATTATAAAAAGAAACGGGACTTTAAAAAGACGACCGAACCGGGGGATGAGGAAGTCAGCTTTGAGTGGGCGGAAGGGCGTCCGCTCTTTGTGATTCAAAAGCACCAGGCATCCAGCCTGCATTATGATTTCCGGATCGAGGTGGACGGGGTGCTCAAGTCCTGGGCGGTGCCCAAAGGTCCTTCCACGGACCCGAGCGTCAAACGATTGGCGGTGCCGACGGAAGACCACCCCCTGGGTTATGCCGACTTTGAGGGTGTGATTCCGGAGGGCGAATACGGCGGCGGGACGATGATCATTTGGGATCGCGGTATGTATCGCAACCTCAAGGAGGCGGATGAGCATGGTGAAGTGCCATCCCTCGAGGAACAAATTGAAGATGGGCATGTGACCATCTGGCTGGCGGGTGAAAAACTGCAGGGCGGTTACGCCTTGATCCGAACGGGCAAGGGTGAGAAGGCACGCTGGCTGCTGATCAAGATGGATGATGAAGGCGCCGATGCCCGGCGCAACCCGACGTCAACGGAACCCAACTCGGTCAAATCTGGGTTGAACCTGGAAGAAATGCGTGAAGCAGTTGAGAAGAAAGATTAAGCTCCTTAAACGAAAATGCGGTGCTTTTATCAAGCACCGCATTTCTCTAATAGAATAATTACCGTCTACTCAATGACTTCGACGTTTTGAGCCTGGGGCCCTTTATCGCCTTCTGCTACTTCGAATTCAACTCGCTGACCTTCGCGAAGGGTTCGGAAACCCTCAGCATTGATCGCCGAGAAGTGTACGAAAACGTCTTTTTCACCGTTATCGCGTTGGATGAAGCCGTAGCCTTTTTCGCCATTGAACCACTTGACAACGCCAAGTTCTCGTTCTGCCATGCTTGGAAACCTCCTTTTTACAATTTTCTACTCAACCTGCTAACGTACGTTCCAAACAAGAACAAAACGATGCTGTCTTATCGAACTTCCGTTAACCTACAACCACATTTATACTATGGAATTTTAAAGCCGTCAATATATTCAAACTGGAATTGGAAGCAAGTCAATTAGATTACAAGACAGCTAATCTTTGACCTACCCCCTGCCCCCTCCCTGAAGGGAAGGGGTTTAAAGTCCCTTGCTTTTACCAATACAAGTGAAAGGTAAAATTTCTATCTATGCCTGACCACCTCCCTGAATAGGCTTAAAGTCCCTTCCTTTTAGGGAAGGGATTTAGGGTTAGGTAAAAGATGAGTTTTAAAAGTCGATAATTGATCTGCGTTTTGATTGAAACAATCAGCAAAATCTTTCCTATGCAGTATTGAAAAATATCCGATTATAACCTACCCCCTCCCTGAAGGGAAGGGGTTAAAAGCATCCTACTTTTCAGGGAAGGGGATTACACCTGCTCGTTTTTTGCTTGCTTCTGGGCGCGTTTTAGTTCTCTGCCCTCCAGGACTTCCACAATACCGGCAAGCACCATCATCACAGCAGCGCCTTCGTCAAGGTTGCCGACAATCGGCAGGTTGTCGGGGATGAGTTCGAGGATGCCCATGGTGGGATTGAGTAAATAGGCGCCGCCGATCAAGCCTATCAGGTAGACCAGCCATCTTGGCCAGCCGCGTGATGAAAGAGGCTCCGATACAAACCGCATAAATCCTGAGGAACTTGAATTGTTTCGATCCTGGGGGGTATTGGTCATTTTGAGCTCCGAATTACTAGATTTTCTATATTTTTACCATAATTTTTTCATGCAAAGCCATTTATTCATGCCCAGAAGCTCGGTAGGTGCTCGCGATAAGTCACCAGGTAATCATCCAGCACCTGTTTTGCAACATCCATGTCCCGGATGACAGGATCCAGCAGCAGGGCTTGCAACGCCAAGCCCCGATCTCCCCGGACGACTGAATCCACGGTGAGGTGGCTGACGGTGATCTCCCGCCGCAGGAGTTCAGCAATGCCTTCGGGCATCTCTCCCACCGGGATGCCGGTAACGCCGCTGGCGTGGAGCAATCCGGGCAGCTCGACGATGGCACCCTCAGGGAGGTTCGGGACATATCCCCGGTTGGGAACGTTGACAGCTTCCCACACCAGGTCGCTGTCATTGAGGATGTTTTCGATGATCTCGATTGCGCCTTCGCTGAAATCCGGGATGAAGGTTTCAGGGTCTACCTGATTTTGGATTACTTTAGCCAGATTCTCCCATTGATCGTCTCTCTCCCGACTGCGCTGATCCCACTCATAGAGCTCAAGGTCATATTTCTCCCAGGGTTTGGACAGAGGATCGCTGACCCAGGGCAGATATTCGCACAGGTGTTCGTCGCCTGGGATGGGGAATAGGTCAAAGGCTTCAAAGACTCGCCGGGAGAGGGGCTCGAAAGCTTCTGGCATCGCCTTCCAGCGCTTGCGGAACAGGGGATACAGATCTTTACCGGTTTGACGGTCGCGCAGAGCGAGCATCCAGGTGAAGTGGTTGACGCCTGCTGCGGTGATCTTGACCTTCTCAAGGGCTTGCAGCGATGCGGATTTCATCCCGATGCTGTACTTTCGGCTGGCATGGGTGCTGGTGAAATTCCCCGGGATGCTGATATCCAGATCATCCGCCAGGGCTTTACCGACCATGGCATAGCCTGCACCGAGCTGGTGGCAGAGTCCGATGACTTTGATCTTGCTGTGGCGGTGGACGGCTGCACAAATGCGCTGCATGGGGTTGGTGAAATTGATGAACAAGGCGTCGGGACATAGCCTTTCCATGTCGTGCGCAATTTCCAGCACGGGCAAAATGTTACGAGCAGCATGGGCAAAGCCGCCCGGGCCGCTGTTTTCAGCGTAGGGTTGGCGCAGACCGTATTTGAGTGTAATGTTATAGTCAGACTCCCACAGACCTTCACGGGGACCGACCTCGATCGCATTGATCACAAATTGTGCGCCAGCCAGGGCGTCACGGTGATCGGTTTGTGCGCTGATGCGCATGCTGCTGCCCCAAACCTCATTGAGCCATGAGACAAGATTTAGCATAATCTCCAAATGAGCTTCATTCCAATCTACGAGGACCAGCTCGCTGCCATTTAAGGTTTCACTGCGTAACAGCGAGACCAGTGTGGTGATGCCAAAGGAGTAACTGCCAGCGCCAATACAAACGATTTTTGTAGGATGAGCCATTTTTATGCCTTTGCTGCTGTTGATTTTGATCGGATATAAACGTCAATCGATTGGGCGGCACGCCGGCCAGCGCCCATCGCCAGGATCACCGTTGCACTGCCTGTGACAATATCACCGCCGGCAAAGACGCCGGGCATGCTGGTCGCCAGGTTGTCATCGACGATGATGTTTCCCCATTTATTGCATTTGATTTCAGGGCTTGTACTCGACAAAATGGGGTTGGGACCGTTGCCTATCGCCACGATCACAAGGTCAACCGGCATATCGTATTCTGAGCCTTCTATGGGGATGGGGCGTCGTCGCCCGGAGGAATCCGGCTCTCCCAGTGCCATGCGGATCAACTGCATGCCCGTCACATGACCCTGGGCGTCACCGATGAAAGCGGTGGGGTTGTTCAGAAAATGAAACTCAATGCCTTCCTGTTGTCCGTGCTTGATTTCTTCTCTACGTGCAGGCATTTCATGTTCGGTTCGCCGGTAGATGATGCTCGACTTTTTCGCGCCAAGCCGAAGGGCAACGCGTGCAGAATCCAGCGCGGTGTTGCCGCCGCCAATCACTGCAACATGCTTGCCGTGGCAGTCGATCATTGGGGTATCATATTCAGGGAATTTATAGGCTTTCATCAGGTTGACGCGCGTCAGAAATTCATTTGAAGAATAAACCCCCACCAGGTTTTCACCTGGGACGTTCATGAAATAAGGCAAGCCCGCACCCACGCCGATGAAGATGGCATCAAAACCAAGGCTATTGAACAAGTCATCGAGGGTGTAGGTTTTGCCGATGACCGTATCTGCCTGGAATGTGACGCCCTTCGCCGCCAGGGCATCAATCTCCTCGTTGACGATTTCTTTCGGCAGACGAAATTCAGGTATGCCGTAAGCCAGGACACCGCCAAAGGTGTGGAAGGCTTCAAATACGGTCACCTGGTAACCCAGATTAACCAGATCACCAGCGCATGCCAGCCCAGAAGGACCTGAGCCAACAACAGCCACTTTTTTGCCTGCTTTTTTTGGTTTGGTTAAACCAGTATGTTTCTGATCCCCATATTGGCGGTCGTAATCTGTTGCGAAGCGTGCCAGGGCACCGATAGCAATTGGTTCGCCGCGCTTGCTGAGGATGCATACCCCTTCACACTGGTTTTCCTGGGGGCATACCCTGCTGCACACCGCTGCCAGTACATTGTCCTGCTTGATGATTCTGGAAGCCTGAACATACTCCCCGGCAGTGATTTGTTGAATGAAGTCCGGGATTTTGACACCTACAGGGCAGCCATCCACGCATTTCGGGTTGCGACAGATCAAACAGCGCTGCGCTTCGATTTGTGCCTGTTCTTCTGAAAGCGCCAGACTGACTTCATTGAAATCACCGTTGAGGTCGAGACGTGGACGTACTGCCATCTCCGGTCGGGATGATTTTACCAGTGATTGGGTGTCTTCCAGCTTTGCCATGGCGACTTCAAGCGCGCACTGCTCTTCATGCACGTAGGTTTTGTTTCGCTGGAGGATGTTCTCGAAATCCACCAGGAAACCGTCGAAATCCGGCCCGTCAACGCAGGTGAACCGGACCTGGTCGCCAATGGTGACACGGCATCCCCCGCACATGCCGGTCGCGTCGACCATGATCGGATTCAGGCTGACGAAGGTTTGGATCCCAAGCGGGCGGGTGATGTTTACCACAGCCTGCATCATCAACAAGGGTCCGATCGCCAAAACATAGTCGATGTGTTTCCCTGCATCGATCAAATCTTGCAAGACCTTTGTGACAAAGCCTTTTTCTCCATAACTGCCGTCATCCGTGCAGATCAAAACCTCATCCGCAATTTGCCTGATTTCATCTTCCAGGATGACTTTTGATCGGGTCTTTGCACCAATGATGACTGTGACGTGGTTCCCCGCAGCTTTGAGGGCTTTTGCCTGGGGGAAACTTACCCCTGTGCCAACGCCTCCACCAATGACCACCACATGCCCAAAGTTTTCGATCCTTGAGGGGGCTCCCAGGGGCCCCACCAGGTGTTGTATCACGTCACCAGCTTCGAGCTGGTTCATTTCGATTGTGGATTTTCCCACGCCCTGGATAACCAGGGAGATCGTCCCGGCTTCAACATCTGAATCCACAATGGTCATTGGGATTCGTTCTCCGGTTTCAGTGACTTGAACGACCGCAAATTGACCTGCCTGGCGATTTTGTGCGATAGCGGGTGCACTGATGATGAATTTTTTGATATCTGGCGCTATGAATTTTGCATCAATGATCGTATGAAAGGGCATTAGCATCCTTTAGTAGAAATGTGATAACACCGCGATGATTATAAGTCAATTGGCTTGTTTGTGAAGCTGAATTTATTCACTAATCGCGAGCCAAATCGTCACATTATCTGGTTCAGTCGTTTTCCCCGTCAGTCATGACTTTAAAACACCAGTAATTGATCGTGGCTTCCCCCAAGCCCATGTCATATTGCAAGCAATATAAGCCGTTATCCAATGCTGAAATTGGTCGAATGAGTTCTGACTCTCCTTTGCCCGGATAAACATTGAATGGCACATAATCACCATTCTGATAGATCAGCTTCATTTGTTCTGGATTGGCAGCATCCTGCAAGAGAACGAGTACCGGTTTGTCTGTCGTACTGGTTGGGATGCCTTCTTCAGAGTTTGGCAAGCCTTCATATGCCCGGATGTCAAAAAAAGCATCGTTTTCATATAGGAACACCCCGGGATACGGCGGTGGGGCGGCCATGTCGGGACGGTTCGAAGACAGAAATGCAATGGGAAGGTCAAATTCAAATATGGCGCTCGCTGCTAAAATACCGATGATCGAAAACACAATGACAACAACACCCAGCAGGCCAATTTCAAAGGGGGTGAGCCTGTTTGTGTCATTCGCAATCTTGGATTTTTTGGACTCATTCTCAGAAGCGTCCTGGAATTTTAGAATTTCTGAAGGTGAAATCTTGCTCCATCCAGAGAAATTCTCCCGTTTTTTTGCATCCTCGGATGATGGGAATGGCGAGATGGGGCGGGTGTGATCGGAAAGGTGGTCATTGTTTTTGCCGGATTGGTCCTGTTTTCGCTTTTGAAGGTATGACATGCCGCGCTGCGCCGGGATGTTGTGAGGGTCAATATCCAGGGCTTTTTCAAGAAAAATTTCCTGCTTGCCAAGGTCATCGATGATGGCAGCAATCCATACCCAAACATCAGCGTTTTGTGGTTCTTCAATGATTGCATCTTTCAAATGTTCAAGCGCGGTGTCCATGCGCCCGGCTTTTGCTGCGTTGATGCCATTTTGTAATGAGCTTGCCATGCGTTCTCCAGGTTATCTGATGATCGGCAAAAATTATTACACCAGGATAATTTTACCACAGCGGAGAGTCGTCATAGAAGTTCAAAAACCCTTCCCTTCAGGGAGAGGGCAGGGGGTAGGTCAAATCTGAATTTTTGCATAAATAGGCTACATAGGAAAAAATGATTTCGTAGATTTTTTATAAAACTGCCTAAATCTATTTTTGACATTGTTCTAAAATAACTTCCAGAACAGCATCGATATTTTCAATCACGTCTGAATTATAAAAGTGAAGCACCCTCAAACCAAGACTATTCAAGAATTCGTCTCGTCTTTGGTCATACTCGACCTGATCCCAGTGCCCACTGCCGTCTACTTCCACAACCAGGTTTGCAGAATGACAATAAAAATCAACGATGTATGGATCTATGATTTGTTGACGTCGAAAATGGAAATTAGCTAAATTATTCTTGCGTAAATGATACCAGAGTTTACTTTCTGCTGGTGTCATATTACTACGCATTGCTTTTGCACGGGCATTGAGTTCGGGTGAGATATGTTGATTGGTGATGATGTGTTTATTGCGCATTGAAGTTGGCTATGATGAACTTTGTATTTAA
>LGGY01000055.1 GCA_001509335.1 Fidelibacterota bacterium 46_43 | reverse complement strand
CGGCATCCCGGACATTTTCTTCAAGAGTTTTTCCCGTAACGGTGATACAATTTCCTGTCACCATGCCGGGAGATTTCAGCAATTCATTCAGGATGGCGGATATTCCTCCCGCATTTTCCACATCCTCAATGTGATATGCACTGGAAGGGGATACCTTACACAAGGTGGGGACTTTTTTGGAAATGGCATCCATATCCTCAAGGGTATAGTGGACACCGGCTTCGGCGGCAACTGCCAGAGTATGCAGAACCGTGTTGGTAGAACCTCCCATGGCCATATCCAGAGCAATGGCATTGTTGAGGGAATCCTTATTGACAATATCCCGGGGTTTGAGGTCCTGTTGTACCAGTTCGACGATTTTTTCTCCTGCCAGCCGGTACAGATCTTTTCGCCGGGGATCTTCCGCCAGGATCGTTCCGTTCCCCGGCAAGGACAGACCCAATGCTTCACACAGGCAGTTCATGGAATTTGCTGTAAACATGCCGGAACAGCTTCCCCAGCCGGGACAGGCACAGGCTTCGATCTCTTCAAGTTCTTCGGTGGAAATGTGACCGGATTTATAGGCACCAATCCCTTCAAAGACCGATATCAGATCCACGATTTTGTTTTTTGGGGTTTTACCGGCTTTCATGGGTCCGCCGGAGACAAAGATAGCGGGGATATTCACCCGCATGGCCGCCATGAGCATACCGGGGATGATTTTGTCACAGTTGGGGATGCATACCAGTCCGTCAAACGCATGTGCCCGGAGCATGGTCTCCATGGAATCGGCAATCAGTTCACGGCTGGGCAGACTGTAACGCATGCCCATGTGTCCCATGGCAATACCGTCACATACAGCGATGGTGTTGAATTCAAAAGGGAGACCGCCACGTGCATATACAGCCTCTTTGACAATCTTTCCCGCTTCCGGCAGATTTACGTGTCCCGGTACTATGTCTGTATATGAATTTGCCACAGCAATAAAGGGACGATTGAAGTCTTCACGCCGTTTACCGGCCGCCCGTAACAATGCCCGGTGGGGTGCACGTTCAATTCCTTTTTTAATTTCATCACTTCGCATGGTCAAAATCCTTTCTCAAAAAAAAACCCCTTCTTTCGGAAGGGGTTACTGTGAATTATGTGGAAAAATAATTTACATCACCCCTTCTCACCCGGAATTAGGATAATGGTTAAAGGCAGAATGTGAAGAAGAAGCTGTTTCATCGTATTGTTTTTCCTCTTTCAATTGGTTGATTTTAAAGAGATAGAATAAATATGTCAATTCTTTTTTTATAAAAAAATAAAATGAGTTCATTTTGCCCATTTTGGGGATAATATTTCAAAAAAATCGAACAAACACTTGTAATATTTTGTTTAAAAATGTATAATTATACGTCGTAACTGAAATAATATGCAGGTGAGACCATGAAAAAAGATGAAAGACATGAAGTAATCCGACAGTTGCTTCAATCTCACAAGATTAACCACCAGGATCAATTGCTGACGCTTTTGAAGAAAATGGGGATTCAGATTACCCAGGCCACCTTATCCCGGGATTTAAATGCCTTGCGGGTTGGAAAGGTTGCGGACCCAAAATATGGTCATGTTTACACCCTGCCTGATCAATTCGGAGGGAACGAGGATTCGGTCTTTGCCCAGGATTTTCCGGCAGACAGTATCCGTTCCCTGCGATTCTCTGCGAATCTGGGTGTGATGAAGACTCAGCCGTCCTTTGCGCCGACAGTGGGACTTTTCCTGGACAAGCTGGAGTTAAAAGAAGTGACGGGCACTGTGGCCGGTGATGATACGGTTTTGATTATCCTGGAGGAATCGGCAACTCGGGAGGAATTTGTGACCGCCCTCTTGGACAGGATTCCCCGGCTTCAGGACAGACTGATGGGACGGGTATCATTCGATATAGAATAAAATAGTAAGACAAGGAATAAAGGCATACAAAATGGAAATGAAAAAAAAGATAATTCTTGCATACAGTGGTGGTCTGGATACCTCGGTTATTTTAAAATGGCTGACTCAAAAGGGTTTTGATGTCATTGCCTACGTGGCTGATGTAGGACAAAAAGATGATTTCGATAAGGTCCGGGAGAAAGCTCTGAAGACCGGAGCGTCCAAAGTCTATGTGGAAGACCTTCGGGAAGAGCTGGTTACCGATTATATTTTTTCCGCTCTCCGGGGAAATGCCTTGTATGAAGGGCGATATCTTTTGGGAACAGCTCTGGCCCGGCCTTTGATTGCCAAAAGGCAGGTTCAGATTGCGGAAAAGGAAAGGACCAACCTGCTGGCTCATGGTGCGACGGGGAAAGGAAACGATCAGGTCCGGTTTGAATTTGCTTTTTATGCCCTCCATCCCGATGCGGTGGTCATATCCCCCTGGAAGGATCCGGAATTTCTTTCTGAATTCAAAGGGCGGACTGACATGTTGAAATATGCAGAGAAGTATGGTATTCCCGTAACGGCTTCCAAATCCAAACCCTACAGCGAGGATGAGAATATCATGCATATCAGTCATGAAGCAGGGATTCTGGAGGATCCGGACAATACACCACCGGAAGAGATGTTTACCCATACCCTTTCACCTCAAAAGGCACCGGATGTGGAAACAATCATTGAAATTGAATTCAAAAATGGATTTCCTGTGTCTATCGTGAATCTGAATGACGGGACCCGGAAGGAAAAGCCTCTGGAGCTCTTTCTCTATCTGAATGAACTGGCCGGTAAAAATGGGATTGGCCGGGTGGATATGGTGGAAAACCGTTTCATCGGGATTAAATCCAGAGGTGTGTATGAAACGCCGGGTGCTACCATCCTTTGGGCAGCCCACCGGGACCTGGAAGGGATTGCCATGGATAAAGAAGTGATGTATCTACGGGATATGATGATCCCGAAGTTTTCCGAACTGATCTATAACGGGTTCTGGTTTTCCCCGGAAATGGATTTTATTATGGCGGCTATCGAAAAATCCCAGGAAAAAATTGACGGAACAGTCCGCCTGTCTCTGTATAAAGGCAACGTACAGCCAATCGGCAGAAAATCCCCTACATCCCTCTACAATGAAGACCTGTCCAGTATGGATATTGAAGGAGGTTTTAATGCAATGGATTCCCTGGGTTTTATCAATATCAATGCGATCCGTTTGAAAGCCCATAATTTGCTTTTGAGAAATCACGATCCCTATAGATGGAGGAAAAGAAGACAATGAAACTCTGGCAAAAAGGGTATACCCTGAACAGCCGGATCGAAGCGTTTACCGTCGGTGAGGATTACCTTATTGATCAGAAACTGGTGGATTATGACTGCCTGGCTTCCAAAGCCCATGCTGCGATGTTGTGTAAAATCGGTATTCTCACCGATGATGAACTGGAAAAAATCCTCAATGAACTGGACCGGATTATTGAACTGAATCATAACGGACGCTTTCCGGTGACGCTCAAGGATGAGGATTGTCATACGGCGATTGAAAACAGACTGACAGAATCCCTGGGAGAGACAGGCAAAAAGATTCATACCGGCCGTTCCAGAAATGACCAGGTGCTGGCAGCACTCCGGCTTTATTACAAAGACCGGCTGATGCACCTGAAAGATGAATTAAAGTCCCTGAAAAAAGCGGTGGATAAACTGATAGAATCATCCGGTTCCATTCCGATCCCCGGATATACCCACACCCGGAAAGCCATGCCGTCCAGTGTGGGACTCTGGGCCGGAGCCTTAAGTGAGGCGTTGGAGGATGACCTCCTCCAACTGGAAAGCGTGTATGCCCTGGTGGATCAGTCCCCCCTGGGATCCGGCGCCGGATATGGTGTCCCCCTGAATCTGGACCGGGAGATGGTTGCAGAAGAATTAGGGTTTTCCAAAATTCAGAAAAATCCCGTCTATGTCCAGTCCAGTCGGGGGAAATTTGAAGCCGCCCTCCTCCATCTGGCCGGTTTTATCCTCTTTGATGCCAATAAAACCGCAACCGATCTTATCCTCTTCACTCTGCCGGATTTTGGATTCTTTGAACTACCCGAAACCTTTCTCACCGGAAGTTCCATCATGCCTCAGAAGAAAAACCCGGATGTCCTGGAACTAATACGGGCAAACTATCATGTGGTTCTGGGCTATGAAATGCAGGTCAAATCCCTCATCGGAAACCTGATTTCCGGTTATCACCGGGATTTTCAACTCCTGAAGGAACCGGTGATGAAATCCCTGGAAATTCTCCTGGAAACCGTCAGTATCCTAACCCTGGTCTTTGAAAATCTGACAGTGAATGAAAAGCAGTGTAAAAAAGCCATGACCGATGAACTCTTTACTACCGAAAAGGTCTATGACCTGGTAAAGAAGGGAATGAGTTTTCGGGAAGCATATAGAAGAGTAATTATGAATGATGAAGGATGAATTGAATTTTACCGCTGCTTTGCAGCTTTTTCAGAAGTTGGAAGCTGGAAGTTAGAAGTTGGCGTCGCTTCGCTCCTGGTGTGTCAAGCAAATCCCCCGTGAAATATCCCAATAAATTGGGTCCCTTTTCAAGGGGCAGGCTGCCGACTGAAAAAGTGACGCGTAACGCGAGACAAGTGGTCCAATCATCCAACCCCCCATGAAATATCCCGGTAAACCGGGTCCCTTTTCAAGGGGAAGGCAATCGACTTTCGACTGTCAACTGCCGACTAAACCTTAGGTGATAAAATGAAACAAAAATTAATGAACGCACTGATCAA
>LGGY01000003.1 GCA_001509335.1 Fidelibacterota bacterium 46_43 | reverse complement strand
CCCGCAACATTTACTATTACTAAGGTCATTGCAGGCCGCAGACTTTCGGACTCGTATCCGGATCCGCTAAAAATGACGCTGTTTGTCTCGTTATATGAAAAAGAGTAATGCCCAGAATTATATCCGGAGAATTTGGCGGTCTGGTGATCAAAACACCGGGGTATGAGCTCCGCCCTACATCCGATAAAGTAAAAGAATACATTTTTAATGTCATTCGGGACTGGGAAGGGAAGACAGTGGCGGATCTTTTCGCAGGCTCAGGTTCTCTCGGTCTGGAAGCATTGTCACGGGGAGCTGCATCTGTGGATTTTGTGGATAAACATCCCCTGTCTATCCGGATGATTACTGAAAATATGGCAAAATTGGACCTTGACCACAAGGAAATACGCCGTTTCAAAATGAATGCTCGAACCTTTTGTTCACATTATACAGAGCATTATGACCGGATTTTGGCAGACCCGCCATACAAGCTCAGGCTGGACGCGTCATTCTTTCAGAGTGTTTCAACAGCCCTGAAAGAAGGGGGATTGTTTATTCTGGAGTTTTCGATCCGTGAAACAAATCAGATCCTGACGGATATGAACATGGTAAAAGAAAAAGTATTCGGTGAAACAGGAGTCCGGATTTATGAAAAATGAACGGGTTGCCGTGTATCCCGGGACTTTTGATCCCATCACTTATGGTCACCTGGATATCATTGAAAGAGCCGCAAATCTTTTTGATAAGGTGATTGTCGCTATTGCGATAAATAAAAACAAAACAGCTCTTTTCAGTGTAAACGAACGGAAAGAGATGGTGGAAAAATCCACGGAACATCTAAAGCAGGTGGAAGTGGTAACTTTTCAGGGACTCAGCGCCCGTTTTTCAGAAAAAATGAATGCAGTGGCGCTTATACGCGGTCTTAGGGCTGTTTCCGATTTTGAATATGAGTTTCAAATGGCATTGATTAATCGGAAAATCGGTAAAAACACTGAAACCGTTTTTTTAATGCCAACAGAAAAAAATACCTATCTCAGTTCTTCCGTTGTCCGGGAAATTGCCTCTTTCCGGGGAGATGTATCCCCCTTTGTGCCGAAATTTGTCAAACAGAAACTAGAGGAGAAATTCAAAAAATGAATCCACTTGAACACATCAGAAAACGTGCCATAGAAGAAACCGATATTCATCTTGTACTTCCCGAAGGGAATGACCCCCGTGTGTTACAGGCCGCCATGACCATTGAAAAAGAGCATATTGCACGTGTGACTGTTTTGGGAGATGAAAACCAGATTTTGAAAACGGCATCCGGTGCGGGTATCAAACTCAATGCTTTGCGGATGATCAATCCCCTGGATAGTGAATATCTTGAAGATTTCGGCCGGGAATTTTATGAACTTCGAAAGAAAAAAGGGATCAGCACCGAAGACGCCCTGGATGCAGTGAAAGACACAACATTTTTCGGAGCCATGATGTTGCGGAAAGATCTGGCAGATGCCTGTATCAGCGGGGCGGCCAATGCCACATCCCATGTGATCAGAGCCGCTGTCACTGTTGTGAAAACCAAACCCGGGATTTCCCTTATGTCCAGTGATTTTCTCATGTTTTCGCCGGATGGAGATAAAATCTATTCCTTTGCAGATTGTGCTGTGAATCCAGATCCGAACAGCGAGCAACTGGCAGATATAGCGTATGCCACCGCCATGACCCATCAGCAGATTTTTAATGTAGAGCCGGTTGTCTCTCTTTTAAGTTTTTCCACAAAAGGCAGCGCGGCCCACGATCTGGTGTACAAAGTGGAACGGGCTTTGAAAATTGCTCAAGATAAATATCCTGATTTGAAAATTGACGGCGAACTCCAGGTGGATGCATCTATTGTACCGGAGATTGGAGAAAAAAAGGCACCCGGGAGTCCTGTGGCCGGTCATGCGAATGTATTGATTTTCCCCGATCTCAATGCAGGAAATATTGGCTATAAGCTTGTTCAGCGCCTGGCAGGCTATGAAGCGGTCGGTCCGGTTCTCCAGGGACTGAAAAAACCCATGCATGATCTGTCCAGAGGCTGCAGTGCGGAAGATATTGTTAATCTGGCTGCTGTTACAGCGCTTCAAACTTTAAGCAGAGGTAAATGATGCCCACATATCGTTATCAGTGCGAAAAATGCGGGGAAATTTCCGAAGTGTTCCAGAAGATGAGCGATCCTCCCTTAAAGCGATGTCAGAATTGCAGAGGAAACCTTGTCAGGTTGTTATCACCTGGTGCTGGTTTTATCCTGAAAGGGGAGGGCTTTTATGTGAATGATTACAGAAAAAAATTGCAATCCCCGCAGGTGGAAAAAAAAACGCCGAAAAATGATACAGAAAAAAATGCTACACCCTGTACGGATCACAAAAGATGAACTTTGTTGATTTTACAGAAATTCAGGTTCAGGCCGGTAAGGGTGGAGATGGATGTGTTAGTTTCCGTCGGGAAAAATATATCCCCAAGGGAGGACCTGACGGTGGAGACGGTGGAGACGGCGGTCACGTGATTATCCGGGCTACGACACAACTCCATACCCTCCAGGATGTGCGGTACCATAAGAAATATCATGCCGGAAACGGAAAGCCGGGACAGGGAAATAACTGTTCAGGCCAAAAAGGCAAGTCTGTTGTGATTCGTGTGCCCGCCGGGACACTGGTAAGAGATGCTGTAAACCATGAACTTATTGCAGATCTGGTTGAAGAAGGGCAGGAGGTGGTTGTTGCCCGGGGTGGCAGCGGCGGTTGGGGTAATCAGCATTTTGCATCCTCCGTGAACAGAGTCCCCAGACATGCCAATCCCGGAACAGCAGGAGAATTCAAGAAAATTCAGCTAGAACTGAAAGTGTTGGCAGATGTGGGGCTGGTGGGATTCCCCAATACCGGAAAAAGCACCCTTTTGTCCGTTCTCTCCGCTGCAAAACCGAAAATCGCCGATTATCCCTTTACCACTCTGGTCCCAAATCTGGGTATCGTCAAATATGGAGAGTATAAATCATTTGTCATGGCCGATATTCCGGGACTCATTCGCGGGGCACATGACGGGAAGGGTCTGGGTGATCGCTTTTTAAAACATATTGAGAGGACCCGGATACTTGTCTTTTTGATTGATATTCATGATGAAAACCCGCAAGAAAGCTATCAGACCCTTCTCGATGAATTGAAGGCCTTTGATCCCCAATTACTTGAAAAAAGTCGGATAGTGGTTTTTTCAAAGTGTGATCATGAAACGGAAGAAAAAATGGCAGCTGAAAAACGCTTTCTGAAGGATATGTTTACCATTTCAGCCGTCACAAAGCGGAATTTAAACACCCTCATCCATCAGATAAACAATATATTATAATAGTATCAAAAAATATTGTAAATACTGAATTATTTTTTAATTAAAAAATTCATTTCTTAGATTTCTGCATGTTTGATCCTCAAAGTATTCTAAAGGTTATGTGCGTGGAAGGGATGGGGCCGCGCCTTTTCCGAACACTTCTGGAGCGCTGCAAAACTCCTGAGGCGATTCTTGTACATCTGGAAAGTGGAGACAACACCCTGCCCGGTCAGCTTGTGCAATCCGTCCGGAGAAGAAATTATGAAAAATTTTATGACATGCATCATCGCTGGGTGAAAAAGAGCGGAGCCCGAATCATCTCTTATGAGGATCCGATATATCCCGATATTTTAAAGCATATTTATGATCCACCGCCTATTCTGACCTGTATGGGTGAATGGGATTCGTCGGACCGGAATGCCCTTGCCATCGTAGGGACCCGCCATCCGGATGTCTATGGAAAGCGGATAACCCGGGAATTGGCTCAGGCTGCCGTGGATTTGAACATCACGTTGGTCAGTGGATTGGCAAAAGGTGTGGATTCTATTGCCCATTATACGGCTGTCCGTGCCCAAAAGCGGACCATTGCCGTTTTAGGTACACCACCCCATATCATTTATCCTGCTGAAAATAAGGCTTTAGCCCGTCAGATTTCGCAAAACGGGGTTATATTATCGGAATTTATTGTGGGACATAAAACCACACCAGGGTGTTTTGTCCGGAGAAACCGCCTGATCAGTGGATTGTGTAGAGGTGTGATTGTGACCCAGGCCGGTGATTCCAGTGGTGCCCTTGCCACAGCCTACAGTGCCAATGAACAAAACCGCGAGGTCTTTGCCGTTCCGGGGAATGTGTTGTCCGGCCATCACGAAGGTTGCCACCGGCTGATTAAAAGCGGGGCTAAACTGGTTGAAAAATTTGAGGATATCCTTGACGAACTACCCGTCCTGAAATCCAAAGCATCCCAAATGAATCTCCTGGTGGAAGCGGCAGAAATGGAAAACATGACTGAGACGGGAAGGGCTGTTATGGATTGTTTAAACCGTGAGCCGGTACATGTGGATCAAATCCTGGAAAAAACACGGCTCGATCATGGAAAATTGATGAGTGTGCTTCTCCAATTGGAATTAAAAGGATATATTCAACAGTTACCGGGTAAATTCTATATTCGGAAAATATAGGGAAGAGATGTCATGTTCTCACGACGTAAAACCCGTCTAGTGCAGGTTGGTAATGTTGGTGTTGGTGGTGATGCCCCCATTTCGGTTCAGAGTATGGTGAACACTCTGACCACTGATATTGACCAAACAGTTTCCCAGATACACCACCTTGAAGAAGCAGGATGCTCCATTGTACGGGTAACCGTTCCCGACAAAGCCTCAGCAAAGGCTTTACCGGCGATTTTGAAACGCATATCCATTCCATTGGTGGCTGATATTCACTTCGATTATCATCTGGCCCTGATGGCAGTGGATTCCGGTGTGCAAAAAATCCGGATCAATCCTGGAAATATTGGAAGCAGTGAACGGATCCGGGAAGTATTGAGGGCTTGTGAAGCGGCAAAAATTCCTATCCGGATCGGTGTGAATTCCGGCTCTCTGGAACGGGATGTTATGGAGAAATACGGTGAACCCACAGCTCAGGGAATGGTTGAAAGCGGTGAGAAACATCTGAAGATTTGTTATGACTATGGATTTGAGGATGTGATTGTTGCCCTGAAATCATCAAATGTTTCCATGATGATTGAAGCGAACCGTTTATTTGCCGGGAAGTATGATGTTCCACTTCATTTGGGTGTTACGGAAGCAGGGCCTAAAGGCAGTGGAAGCATAAAATCAGCTGTCGGCATTGGGGCTCTTTTGGCAGAAGGCATTGGAGATACGTTAAGAGTATCTCTCTCTTCAGATCCTCTGGATGAAGTAAAAGCCGGTTATCAGATATTAAAAGCACTGGGATTTCAACGGCAGGGTGTGAACCTTATCAGTTGTCCGACCTGTGGACGGATGAGTTTTGACCTTGTCCGCATTGCCTCTGAAATAGAAGCCCGTACCTCACATATTAAAGAGGCAATAAAGGTAGCCATTATGGGTTGTGTGGTAAACGGTCCGGGTGAAGCTCGGAAAGCGGATGTCGGAATAGCAGGTCTGGATAAGGGTAAGGCAAGGCTCTATATTCATGGGGTTGCAAAGGATATTATTGCTGAAAAGGATATCATTCCCCGTGTATTGGATGAAATTGATCAGTTGATCAATGATGATATGCGCTGACGAACTTCGTATTCAATACGGAGTGCGTTTTCTTCATCTCCCGTATGACGGTATAAATCGGATAATTTAACAAGTTGTCGTAAGGTGTTGCTGTGTGTTTTCCCCCATAACGCCTCACTGGTATTTGCTGCAAGAATTTGGTAACTCACAGCCTTAAGGGGTTCATTCAATATCATGCTTAATTCTGATAATCCGCCGTAAATCTTTTCCAGTTCCGGTGTATACACACCTGTGGACGGATCCAAAAGATTCAGTGCCGCTTCGTAGTGATTTCGAGCGGTGGGTACTGCCTTTTGACCCCGCATATTCCTGGCGGCGATGATAAGGAGTCTTGCTTCTTTTTGTTTGGAAACATCGTGTCTGTTGCTGGCAATCTCTAATCCCAACTCAGCGGTCTGACGGCCTAAATGATAATTTCCCAAATGATAGTATACGGTAGAAAGCAGATATAGTGGATCTACCAAACGGGGTGAGGTACTTCCGTAATGATTTTCCAGGATTTTAACAGCCCATTGTATATAGCTTAGTGCACTTTCATATTTTTCGTAGGCTGTATAATATAGAGCCTGGTCAAAATATAGCTGTCCCAGTTTTTCCGGCGAAATTTGATCACGATGCCTATGGGCTTTTAGATATTCCAGCAATTCGGCATTGATGGCAAGGGCGCCCCGGATATCATTCAGCCGATGTAAAAAACGACTGTAATCCCTGTAAATGGTATATGTCTGTTGGATGTCTGCCTGATCCAGATCCCGAATCATGGAGAGACAACGGGAATAGAAATGATCGGCTGTTTCATGCTTTTTTAATTGATCATTGATGGAAGCCAGAAGATAAAGGGATTGTAAAATTCTGTATTGGTCCACTTCTTCAAAATGCCGTGCAGCGTTTAGAGATATCGATGCATGCCGTAATGCTTCCTGGTAATGGCCTTGACGATATAACATCTGTCCGCGTGCGTAGGATTCATCCCAGGATTCGCGATTGTTACACCCGAAAATAAGTAAAAATAGAAAAATAAAGGCAAATCCACGCACCAGACCGGGATATATATTCACCAAACGACTACCCCATGAATGCATAACCCTGCAAGGATTACATGTATAGTTGGCATTCTTAGGTAAGGGAGGAATCCGGGAGATTGTTGTTCTTTGATTCATGGTTTTAGTTTATGTAGTACAGTTTATGACAGGCTTTTTTGCTGTTATATTTTAACCAATTTATTTACATTCACCACTATGAAAAACGAACGTAAAAGATCGGAAATATTTGACCGGATGGGTCTAACCCGGAAAAACCTGTATTTTTTTGCGGCAGGTATTATCAGCATCCTTTTAGGTTATTTTTCTCTGGCTATTGGTGAGACCAACGATGTATGGTCTTTGACAATCGGCCCTATATTGCTGGTTCTGGGGTATGTTGTGCTCTTGCCCATTGCTCTTGCCTATAAAGATAAGAGCCACCTTCCGGAAAAATAACGTCCTTCGGGAAAAGAATCCGTAATGATTATTGCTGGGGGTTCTTTTTGTTTTTATCCTTTTTTCAGGGATCGGATGGGTGAAGCTGAATTTGTCAAAACGTTCGGGATACCGAAGCAGATGGAACAGGAAACTGAAAATTCATGTCCCAAACACATCAAAAAAAGGCCATATTGTTTGATTTCGACGGGGTTGTTGTCAATTCTGAACAAATATATGAAGAATATACCCGGGATCGGTTTTTACAGTATGGAATCCAGATTCCTCCTTCAGAATGGTCACTCTTCAAAGGAATCAGCACAGATGTCTTTTTTAAACTGGTCAAAAGCCGTTTCCTGCCGGATATTGATGTTCGGGAACTGAGAGAGGAATGGCAGGTAGGTTTGCGGGAAACCATGCGGAAGAAACTGGCTTATACGCCCTATTTTTGTCATTTTTATCAGAAAATTTCTTCCTACTTTAAAACGGCTCTTGTCACATCATCCCAGCGGGAAATGATAGACTGGATTTTCCAGAATACACTGATTGAAAATGTCTTTTCCCTCATCGTTACGGCGGATGATGTAAAAAACACAAAACCCCATGCAGAACCTTATTTGAAAGCATCGGAAAAACTCGGTGTGGCCATTCAGGATTGTATTGTAATTGAAGACAGTCTTAGGGGGATCAAAAGCGGTAAAGAATCGGGTGCTTATGTGATCGGCATTACCACAACCCATTCCCGTCACGAAATGAAAGATGCCGATATGGTGATTGATTCATGGAACGACCTGAGTCTGGAAAAATTATGGACGATATGACAGATCAGACGATTGTGCTGGCTGGTGATCTGGTGATCCTGACAAATCCTGAAGACAGCCATGCCTCTTTTTTTTATGAACTTGCCTCGGATGAACAACTGCGATATTACAGTTCTGATGAACCATTTCGCAAACCGCAACCGGAAGAATTCATCTATTATTATTTAACACGACTTATGCCGGCCACAAGGTACTATTTACCTTTTGTCATTCTGGATAAAGACACGGGGCAGCCCGTCGGTCAGATTCATGCCGGACGGATTGATCATGACAATCAAAATTGCATGATAGGTTTTGAAATTCACCCCAGGTCTCAGCAACGCGGATATGGTACAGATGCGGTGGAAACACTTCTGGATCACCTTTTCTTCGATATGAAACTCCACCGGGTTGGAGCTGAAGTGTATGAATATAACCAGGCCAGCCGGAAAGTATTGAAAAAGCTCGGGTTTTCCCGGGAAGGCAGACTGACGGAATGGCTTTACAGAAAGGGAAAATACTGGGATAAACTCCTTTATGGCATTCTTAGGAATGAATGGATAAATTCGACTGATGATGAATAATAAACTGTTCAGATATCTATTATCATTTGATCGTCGTTTATGGGTGCTCATGCTGGGCTGGTTTGTCAGTTCCCTTGGATTTGGAGCGGTTGTTCCCTTTGTAAGTATCTATTTTCATACAGAATTGGGTGTTTCCATGAGCCTTATCGGCTCTTTTTTTTTGATTGCTGCAGTTCTACGGAGCAGCTCACAGATAATAGGCGGTGAGTTGTCGGACCGGGTCGGAAGGCGCCGTTTACTGATTATTTCCCAGGCCAACCGCGCGGCTGTTTTCATTGCCACAGGTGTGGCAATCGCTTTCCAGGCAGGATTCTGGGTGATTAGCGGAATATTATTGTTGAATTACTTGCTCTCATCCTATTTTCAGCCTGTGGCCAGTGCCATGATTGTGGATCTGGTTCCAAAAGAAAAAAGGGTGGAAGGGTATTCGGTACTACGGACCGCTGGCAATGCCGGCTGGGGTACAGGTCCTGCCATCGGGGGATTTCTGGCCTATTACGGATATGAATACCTTTTCTATTTCTGCGGAATCAGTGCCTTGATTTCAGGTATCCTTATCTGGGCTTTTGTCGGCGAAACCTTTCGGAAATCTGAAAAATCATCTCCTGAATCCTTCATGGCCTCTTTCAGTGTCCTCAAAAACAATCCAACTTTCAATGTCTTTATGATTTCTGCTTTACTCCTTTTTCTTACCATGGGACAGCTGGTTTCCACGCTGTCAGTATATATGAGCAAAACCCTGGAATTCTCTTCCCGGAGTATCGGCTGGGTTTATACCTACAATGCCTTGCTTGTAATCCTATTCCAGATTCCGGTCAGTCGGATGATACGGAAAATCAACATGTTCAAACTCATGATCATCGCCTCATTTCTTTATTTCATCGCCTATGCCCTCATGGGCTGGGTGAATACGTACCCTCTGATCCTGCTTATGATTACAATTATTACAAGTGGTGAAATTATCGGAATCCCAACGGGAAATACGATTGTCAGTTATATGTCCCCCGAAGGAAAACACGGACGATACCAGGGAATCTATAGTTTGGCAACTACACTCGGCTGGTCTGTCGGTCCCTTTATCGGCGGTGTGAGTATGGATTTAATTTCGAATCCCAGAGTTTTATGGTTTGTACTATCTCTCTTCAGCTTTATGGCTGTCTGGGGATTTGTATGGCTAAAACATCATGAAAAAGCCTGCTGCGGATCTGATGAACCGCTATAACATTTCAAATTTATGTTGCGGATCACGAACCGTTAAAACAGGTACCGGTGATTTCCGAACCACTTTTTCTGCGGTTGATCCGAAAAGAATATGTGAAATACCTGTCAGTCCGTGGGTGGACATGATGATAATATCAAATTTTTCCTCTTTGGCACATCGGATAATTTCTTCAAAAGATCGTCCATACCGGATAATCGGTGTCGCTTTGATCTTATCCGGGATTTTTTCACGAATGATTTTATCCAGGGATTCCTGTGTGTATTCCCTGGACCTTTTTTCCAATTCGGCGATATCATAACTTTCCCAGGTGAAATCAGTAGGCGCGATAATAGGTTCAATCACATGTAAAAGCCCAATTTCCGCCTTGAATTTATCAGCAAATTCAACGGCATAGATCACGGCATAGTGGGCATAATCGGAAAAATCAGTTGTCAAAAGGATCTTTTTTATCTTCATAGTCATGTCCTCCTTTAAAATTATAATATTAATAATTTTCTTTTAAATCAACATGGAGTTTCCAAATAAAAAACACCCAAGCGGGAGAAAAGCCCGGGTGTTTTTTGATAACGAAATGAAAAGAATTACTTCGTCAGAACTCACACATGTTTGTCCGCATAGTCAAAGCCTGTCTGAAACGCTTTCTGATTGATTTCGTGAAAGGCTTTGTTTTTCAGAATCCGGGGAAGGACCCAGCGAATGTAGCGATCACTGAAGATCTGTTTTTTAAGATATGCAAAGATTCCCATGATTATCATATTTGCTGCTTTTGTACTTCCCAGTTTATCAGCCATTTCCGTCGCAGGCAGGCCGATAACCCTTACATCATCCCGGGAGGGAGGCGTGTCTATCAGGCCACTGTCGTAAATAATCGTTCCGCCG
The DNA here is from genome assembly GCA_001509335.1 of Fidelibacterota bacterium 46_43. Taxonomy (GTDB): domain Bacteria; phylum Fidelibacterota; class Fidelibacteria; order Fidelibacterales; family Fidelibacteraceae; genus Fidelibacter. The sequence continues at coordinate 11,992 of LGGY01000003.1, read as the reverse complement.
CTCACTACGTCATTTTCAAATTTTTCCAGTGAGGGTTTATTCATGACGATTAGGGTTGTTGGATTGGCAACCAAGGGAGCCCCAATCCGTTTGTTGGAGATTTTTACACTGCAATTGGCCGTACCACCCCGCATTTCCGGACCGTAGCTTGGCAGCCAACTGACTTCATACTGATGTCCCATGGCGACGTTGGCAATGACATATCCCAGACTCAAGAGTCCCTGACCTCCAAATCCGGCAATTTTTAACTCCTCATAAAAATTGCCTTTTTCAGGTGTGGGAACAATATCCTCTTTTTCGGATAAATGACTGATATCCATTAATTTATGGTAATCTTCAGGTGATGGGATTTCCTGTTTGATGACGATGGACTCCCGTTCTTCGATGACATCTTTAAAAACTCCGGGGAGAAAATACTTGGATAGGACAGAATCGATCCAGTTTTTTGCCTCCTGAGGGGTCATTTTCCACCCGGTGGGGCACCCAGAAAGAACTTCCACAAATGAAAATCCTTTATGGTCGATTTGAGCCTTCAGAGCTTTCCGAACCGCCTTACGGGTTTTTGCAATGTTTTTGGCATCTGTCAGCATGCATCGTTCAACATAAACCGGTGCTTCAAGTGTGGCGATGATTTCTGACATCCGGATAGGGAATCCTTCATTGTGACTGTTTCTGCCGTATGGAGTGGTTGTTGTTTTTTGTCCGACCAATGTGGTCGGTGCCATCTGCCCACCGGTCATACCATAAATCGCGTTATTGATGAAAAAGACGGTCATGGCTTCACCCCGGTTTGCCGCCTGGATGATTTCATTGGCACCAATGGCTGCCAGATCACCGTCTCCCTGATACGAAATAAGAATGGAATCCGGATTTGCCCGTTTGTAACCGGTTCCGACTGCCGGTGCCCGACCATGGGCACTTTGAATGTTGCCTGTATCAAAATAGTAATAAGCAAAAACTGAACATCCGACGGGACTTACAAGTACCGTTTTATCCTGGATACCAAAATCGGATATGGCCTCGGCGATCAGCTTATGGAGTATTCCATGTCCACAACCCGGACAATAGTGGGTTGCTTTTAATTCCGAATCACCTTTACGTACAAACGTGTCGTAAAAGGTCTCGGGTTTTTGAAGAACTTTATTGTGTTGAATTGTCATAACTGCCTCATATTTTTCATAATTTCCGCACTAATCTCCTTAATGGTTGGAAGATTACCTCCCATCCTTCCATAATATAGAACGGGTTTTCGTCCGTTCACGACCAGTTTCACATCATCCACCATCTGCCCGTTATTCAATTCAAACACATTGAAAAAACGAACGTTCTTTTTTGAGGCATAAGCATCAATGATTTTCTTGGGGAAGGGGAAGAGGGTGATGGGACGGATCAGTCCCACAGGTATGCCTTCTGCCCTCATTTCATCCACAACAGACTGAAGGAGGCGGCTTACAATCCCAAAGCCACACAAGAGTATTTCGGCATCATCACTCCGGTACTCTTCACAGCGGACCTCTTTTTCCTCGATGATGGCATATTTTTTCTGAAGTTTTTGATTATGGACTTCCAGACGATCCGGGTCGAGTTCTATGGAAGAGATGAGATTCTCACGGGTTTCTGCCGTGGCTTTTACAGCCCAGTCTTTTTTGGGGAAAGAAGTTACCGGCTGAGGAAATTTAACCGGCTCCATCATTTGTCCGATGGTCCCATCCGCCATGATCACCGTGGGATTCCTGTATTTATCAGCCAGCTCAAAGGCCAGCATAGTTAGGTCACACATTTCCTGGGCACTGTTGGGTGCCAGGACGATCAATTTGTAATTTCCGTGACCACCTCCTTTGACAATCTGATTGTAATCTCCCTGTTCCGGCGCAATATTGCCAAGCCCTGGTCCACCCCGGGTAATATCTACAATCACACAGGGTAATTCAGAACCAGCCAGGTAAGAGATGCCTTCCATTTTCAGGCTGATACCCGGACTGGAGCTGGCAGTCATACACCGGATTCCACTGGAAGCCGCACCATAAAGCATGTTGATGGCCCCGATTTCACTCTCCGCCTGAAGAAAGGTCCCTCCGACTCTTGGGAATAGCAGAGCCGATCCTTCTGCTATTTCACTGGCAGGGGTGATGGGATATCCGAAAAAATTCCGGCAACCTGCCAGCAAGGCCCCCCTCACAACCGCATCATTTCCTTTTATGAGTACTTTTTTCATAAAACCCTCACGATATGGGATTTAAACATTCGGTACAAAGAACGACATCTTTTCCATTCTTTCCATGATACACTTTGGTTTCTTTTTTACACACCGGGCACATGGCATTTTCCGGCCAGGTATTCCAGCCCTTAAAAACGGTGATTGCTCCCGGCTCCGGACAGGTATAATAACAAATTCCACAACCGGTACACCCTTCTCCGGTGTACGTTGCCGGTTTGTATCCCATGTGGTTCAGTTTTTCGGCCAGTTTGAGCACATGGTCCGGACAGGCTTCAATACATAACTGACAACCCTTGCATTCCGATGCCCTGATGATCACGTGGCCCTTTGATATGCTCATTTTATCTCCTTAGGTTTGACGTTTTTAGACGATCAGACGTCTAGAGGTTGAGACGTTATAAGTTGCAGGTTAATCCCTCCCTCCATTATACCCTCAAATTTCTCTCCCAGGCGGCTTTTTCCAGCTCTTCCCGGTATTTGGGATGAGCGATGTTGATCAGGGCTTTTGCTCTCTCCCGGAAAGATTTACCATGGACGTAAGCCACGCCGTATTCCGTAACGATATAGTGGACATCTGCACGGGTTGTGGTGACGGATGCCCCTTGCTTTAAAAACGGGACAATCCGGCTGATTTCTCCGCATTTGGCAGTTGATGTCAGGGCGAGAATTGCTTTCCCGCCGGGACTCATTTTTGCGCCGCGGAAAAAATCCACCTGTCCGCCAATTCCACTGTAATTCATGGTTCCAATGCTGTCTGAACAAATCTGTCCTGTAATATCCACTTCAATTGCCGAATTGATAGAAACCATTTTCGTGTTTTGGGCGATGACCCGGGGATCGTTGATATATTCCTGAACATGAAATTCAACCAGTGGGTTGTCATCAATAAAATCAAAAAGACGGCGGGTTCCTAAGACAAAGCCGGCTGTCATTTTTCCCCTGTGAATGGTTTTTTGCGAATTGTTGATAATTCCTTTCTCAACCAGTTCGATAACTCCGTCGGAAAACATTTCAGTATGAATTCCCAGGTTCTTTTTGTCGTGAAGGTGATTCAACACGGCATCGGGTATGCCTCCAATGCCGGTCTGCATGGTAGCACCATCATCAATGAGTTCGGATATGTATTGTCCGATTTTCGAGAATTCTTCTGTTACCACAGGACGGGAAAGTTCATGAATCTCCGTTTCTTCTTCAACAACAAAATCCAGCTCGTCTATGTGGATAAAATTATCCCCATGGACCCGGGGCATCCGGGGATTCACCTGGGCGATGACAATATCCGCTGTTTTCGTTACGGCACGGGTGTGATCCAGGGATACACCAAAACTGCAGTATCCGTGTGGGTCCGGAGGTGAAACCTGTATCAAGGCAACATTCACTTTTATCTGTCCGGACCAGAAAAGCCCTGACACTTCATGAAGAAAAATGGGGACAAAATCACCCCGGCCTTCCCTGATTGCCTGGCGGGTATTGGCTCCGGAAAATAAGCTCAGGGTTCTGAAATGTCCTTCCATTTCCGGCCTTGTATAGGCGGCTTTTCCAAAAGTCAATATGTGAACCATGGTGACATTTTCCAGCTCAGGAGCGCGGGCGACCAGAGCGTCGATCAGATGTTCCGGAACAGCACAGTTCGAATGAACGTAAACAGTATCTCCTGATTTTACTGCCTTCACAGCATCTTTAGCCGATGTGATTTTTGCTTCATAACGTGTCTTCCAGGTCATGAGTTCTCCAAAAGCATGTTGTTTACGGTTAGAATGTGATGATTCAACTAAATATATTCCTTCAAATTTCATGCCAAAAACACATTCAACATAAACCCCTTTCTGTTCATCTTTCCTAAATGAATGACAAAGCGAAAATTCTCAAAAATGATAAATTTTCACGCACAGATAAGAAAACTCAGTTAATATCAGGAATGATCTTCAGGGGCGATGAATCCAAGGGATTTTTGATTATCCCGGTCCATATAGATATGAAAGTATTGTGCCGGAAAACATCGGGGGATCTGATAGACCTTTAATACCTGTTTAAACCGTTCATAAGTTGGTACCAGCTCTCCCAGTATGTTGTCACAGGTCTCAAAAACGCCGGGATTAAAATAGGTGCTGCTTAAATCGGGATATATGGGCATATAATAAATATTTGCTTCCACCAGATCCTGGAAAAAGTGGGTCCCATAAGAGACTTCCGGTGTATAACCACCGGATTCCCGGGCAATTTCAAATATCATTTTGGTTTTATTGATATCCGAATAGCGTGTCGGAATTCCCAGCTTAATGTTGCTGCTTCCCCATCGTCCGGGACCCAGGAGGATGAATCGTTTCCCTTCCAGAAACCGGTTTAATTTACTGATGACCCGTGCCAGGAGTGTCTTGTCATTATCCGGGATTTCATTATAATCCAGGGGGTCACAGTAAATGATGTATTCGATGTTTTTCAATACACCGCATGGAACATCCCTTTCGGTCCGGAAAAATATCTTGTCTTCCGGTACATGATCCGGTATTTGTATTTTTTCTTCAACCAGCCGATGAGCCAGAGGACGGCACTGAAGGAGATAAAATTTTTGATTGGCATAGGCAAATTCCAGATCCACGGGACAATTGTAGGCTTTTTCCAGTTTTTTCAGCATCCGGCTGATAAGTTCAGGGAATTTTTTGTCTTTCAGCAAATTGTTAAATGTGATTACGGGCTGGCCTTCTTCCAGATAGGAGACATTCCCGATGGGATCAGTGATATGACTGTCCTTGAAAGTACTGATAATTTTTGACAGTTCAGGTGTTTTAATTTTATCCAGGATTTCATCCAGTGTCATGGTGACGAATGTGTTGGATTTCAGATCAATCACGTCAACTTTTTTCTGGGAATAAAACTTGATTTCCTGGGGTGTGGCTTCAGGTCTGAGCAAAGGTTTTGTGAGTCCGATCATTCGGGGATAATCACTCACACGGTCCACAGCCCGGGTACCCATGCCAAAAACAAGGCGGACCAGGCCGTCTTCATATTTCAGTTGTTTGGTCCAGCGGTACTCATTCCGCCCAAAAGCAACCCCAGCCCAGAGGGGCATGAAATAATCCCCAAAGCGTTCACCTACCACTTTCTGAATCAGGATGGCCACACTTTCAAAATAGTCCAGTAAATCGTGTTCTTTCCGGTATTCTAACGGATCGGGTCCGAGACCAGAACTATAAACTTCGCCAATGGCAGCAATCAAAGCCGAGAGACGGTCATCAAGGGAACCCTGATTCGCCAGGAAAATACTGTCATATTTTCCTGAGAAGGAGGTACCGAAATTATCTTCCAGCAGGGAACTGCTCCGGACAATGAGGGGGACTTCGCCGATTATCTCCAGCAGGTGTTTTAACTGCCGTTTAATGGCTGGCTGAAAATCGGCATTTTTAAAAAGTTCACGGATCAGGGGATATTCATCATGAATCTCATCAATACTTTTATATTTCTGGTTCTGATATTCCACCAATCCGTTGTATGCCAGAAAGTCTTCAAAAACATCGGTCCGCAGGTAATAAGATTCCGGAACATGGACATTTTCCTGAAAATACTCATAATCCTCATCGCCGGAATATTCATCCGTAAGAATTTTATACGCGAGAATAAGTCCGGCCGCTTTACCGCCTATTTTCCCCGTCCCCGTTTCTGAGCCCAGGGTTCGTTTGATAATCGGATCGAGATCTGTAATTCGGATATATTTGCGGGCAATGCGAATAAACTGGAGATTGTCACTGATAAAATTTTTTAATAACGCTACCCGGATACCGGTTGCCATGGACAGGGGGATGGGCTCCGCTTCCGGGAGGTTGCAAAATTCGTGGACCTTTTCAGCCAAAAGCCAGAAGGATACCCCCGGGAGATTGGCAATATTTTCAAGGGCAAATGCTTTTTCCGTTTTGGATACGTAATTCACAATCCGGTCAATTTCCTCGATGGAGAAATTTTCCGAAGCATATTTGATGACCATTTTCCGGATATACTCTTTTTCCTTTTTACCCCATTGGTGAACTTTGCCTGCATTGGGATTATACTTTTTCTTATCCCCGGTATCGGGAAGGGAGGCTGCTATTTTACGGCTGTGCTGATAAATATTATCAATAGATACGATTTTCCGATTATGAAGTTGAATCAGAAGATTCTGAATGATTTTTTCCGCCAGATTGGGGTGCTTTTGAAGAACGTTATTCAGATGTTCATAGGTCTTATTTTTCACAGTTTCCTCATCTATCTTTCCGTAATATAATGATAATCCCGTCATGAAAAACAGGTGTAAAAAAAAAGAGGGTGCGTTTGCACCCTCTCAATCAATTTAGCAGGGATCAGATCCATCCCCGCAATTTTGCTGCTCTGGCAACCCGGGCGATGGCTACCATATAGGCTGCTTTGCGCATATCGATTTTTTTGTCGTATTTGCAATACATATCGTACACAGCCTTAAAGGCTGCTGTCATCTTCTGATCCAGCCGTTCATTCACTTCAGCTTCTTCCCAGTAGAAATTATAGGCATTCTGAACCTGTTCAAAATAGGAGACTGTTACACCACCGGAATTGGCCAGAAAATCAGGAACGACGAATTTTTTGTTCTTAAAGAGAATCGCATCGGCTTCAGGTGTTGTGGGGCCATTCGCCAGTTCAACAATCACATCGGCCTTGATGCGATCTGCATTTTCTGCAGTTATCTGACTTTCGAGGGCTGCAGGGATCAGGATATCAACACTCATTTCCAGTACATCCATAGGATTATCAAAGGTTTTCATACCTTCTTCCGTATATCCTTCAAGGGATCCGTGTTTTCCCACGTATTCAAACATGGCATCAGTATCAAACCCCTTCATTTTGTAATAGGCGCCGCTTATGTCCGAAATGCCAACGATTTTGCAACCGGCTTCTTTAAAGAGGACGCCAGCCCATCCACCCACATTACCGAAACCCTGAATGGCAACGGTTTTTCCGGCCAGGGTTTCGCCCCGGGCTTTAATGGCTTCACGAGCGATGAATAAACCACCCCGGGCTGTTGCAGAGGCACGGCCTTTGGAACCGCCGATATCAATGGGTTTACCGGTGATGACACCCGGCATGCTTTCACCTTTGATCTTTTCGTATTCATCCATCATCCAGCTCATGATCTGAGGAGTGGTGAATACATCGGGAGCCGGCACATCTACCGTGGGGCCTATATCTTTGGCAATGGCACCGATAAAGGCACGGGCAAGCCGCTCTTTCTCCGTATCGGATAATTCCTGGGGATTACAGGTTACACCACCTTTTCCTCCGCCCAGGGGGATATCAACAACCGCCGTTTTCCATGTCATCCAGGCAGCCAAAGCCCGAACCGTATCAATGGTTTCATCAGGATGCCACCGAAGTCCGCCCTTTGTGGGACCTAAGGCCCGGTTGTACTGAACACGGTATCCCTTAAAGACCTTTATGCTTCCGTCATCCATGCGGACAGGGAGCGTTACAACGATCTCTTTTTGGGGCCACCGTAAAAATTCCCGTGTGGACTGATCCAGTCCTAACAGTTCACACGCTTCATCAAGTTGCTGTTGAGCCATCTCAAAGATGTTCTGCGATTTGGACATTCTTTCCTCCATTTATGTTTCTATGTCCGGAATATTTATCCGGAATTTTAAAGGGTTTTAAGTTTTTAAAGCTTGCTCAAGATCCTCAATTAAATCATCTGCATGTTCAAGTCCGATAGATAAGCGTATGAGGCCTGGATTGATACCTGCAGCTTCCAGTTCGCAATCACTCAGCCCGGAATGTGTGATGGACGCAGGATGTTGAATCAGTGAATCGCATTCTCCAATAGAAACAGCCCGGGTAAACAAGCGGACCCGGTTGATCACACAGATGCCTTTCTCTTTATCTCCCACATCAAAGGACACCACCCCTCCGAAACCGGTCATTTGTCGCAGGGCAATATCATGCCCCGGATGATCAGGCAAGCCGGGATAGTAAACACGTTTTACCATAGGATGTTCATGGAGAAATTGGGCTACTTTGATGGCGTTTTTTTCATGGCGTTCCATCCGCACCGATAAGGTTTTGAGTCCGCGAAGTAAAAGCCAGGCATCAAAGGGACTTATAATAGGACCGTAACGACATAAAATCTCATCATGGATGATATCTATCATCTCTTTTTTTCCTGTGACGATACCGGCGATCACATCACCATGTCCGCAAATATATTTTGTGGCACTGTGTACGACAATATCCACTCCTAAATCCGCAGGCCGTTGAAATATGGGTGTAGCAAATGTATTATCGATCATGACGGGTATTTTCTTTTCATGGGCAATCGCACAAACTGCCTGAATATCCACCAGGCTGAGGGTTGGGTTTGAAGGGGTTTCCAGGAAAATCAACTGAAAATCATCCTCTTCCAGATGATGCCTGAACGTGTCCGGATCATCATTTTCCACGATAACCGTTTCAATATTCCGGTCGGGAAGAGATCGGGTGAACAGACAATGGGTCCCGCCGTATAATGTGTGACTGGCCAGTACTTTCCCGTTTTTGGGAATAAGGGCCATGATGACGGCTGCGATAGCGGCCATCCCCGAGGCAAAAGCCAGCGAGGCTTCTGTATTTTCCAGTCGGGCGATCTGCCGGCATAATGCATCAACCGTGGGATTTCCCATCCGGGAATAAAAATAGCCCTCTTTTTGCCCTGTAAAAAGCGCTGAACCATCCTCCGTCGATTTAAAGGCAAAAGCTGTTGTCTGATACAATGGAGGAATAACGGCATGATAAGAAGGATCCGATTCACCTCTGCCATGAACACATATTGTCTCAATATGTTTACTCTTTTTCAAATCCATACCTGGTTAGTTTTTTAACTTTGTCTAATGCAATGTATGTGCCATTTATCAATCGGTGTCAAATTTATCCTTTTTTTTCCTAAAAAGCCTGACATTTTGAGATAAAAAAGAAAAAATCCGGACATCAATCGTAAAATATATGTCACTTTTACAAAGAGTATTCTCAAAAATGAAAATCCCTATTGATATCCCCGGTGTTTTGGACAGGATATGTGTGGCTGTTTATAAAGATTTCATGATAAATGAATAAATTTTGTCGTTTTAATGAATGTAAAAAATTAATAGTTTAACACGATGGGTATAAAAAAGAACAGGTGGGATATCATGAAACGTTCAGGTGTGTTAATGATGAGTCTCATTATCCTGGTTCCTTTTCTTATGGGACAGGATATTGATGTGATGGATGGGATCCAGAGGCGGGATACCAGCCGCACACTGGCTCCGTTGGATTTGGATGAAATTCCTGATGAGATTGGGAATATCACTAATGAAGGCTCAAAGGAAAATTCTACATGGCGAAAAGCATTGATTGACAGTCTTGAATACCGTTTCAATCTTGAAAAAGAACGGATGGAAGCAAATTTTAAAACGTCTTATCAGTACAAGCTGAATAAGGCTGTAGATTCCATTCGTTTAAGTATTTCCGGGCAGATTAAAGCCTTGGAGAAAGAAATTGAGGCTTTACGTCAGCAGGAAGAAGACAATGCAGATCAGGTAAGTCCGGCTTATCTGTGTGAAAAGGATTCTCTCATGGCTGTGATTCGGAATTTAAGAGAGTCCCTGTCTTCTGTTAAAGTTCACCCTGTTGTTCTCTTTACTCCCGATGAAATCGAAAGGGAACAGGCACATTATCAATATTTGTTACAGCTGATGGAAAAAAAGAGCCCTGAATCATTCCTGCCTTTAAAAGATACCGAGCTTTCTGAACTGAAAAAGAAGGAAATTACCCTTTATCTGGATATGTATTTGCCAGAATTGAACAGCAGTGAGGTATTAATCCGGCTGTGCAGGGTTTATGAAGATCAGAAAGAGCCCCAATTAGCCAAACTGAGCTATTTAAAATACCTTTTTTATTTTCCTGAATCCTCAAATCTTACCTACATCAAAGAACAGTTAACCCAGCTGATGGAGACATATCCCGATTCCCGGGATACTCTTTTATCATTTTATTTAAAAGATGAAACGCGTGAATCCCTGGAAGGGAGTATTCAATACAGATATATTTATGCCCTGGCTGATATTGGATATCCCGGGTGTGAATCCCTGTTTGAGAATGAAATATACCGTTTCCAGAAGGAATCGCAGACGGGAGACCGGGTAGATCGTGCTTTGATTTGGTATGCAGATATTTTGAAAAACCAAAAGCAGTACACATCAGCCGTCAGTCAGTTGCAAAAAGTGGTCACGGTATATCCGGACAGTCCTGAAGTACCCTATGCCCTATACAATATGGCTAAACTTTATAGGGAGAATTTAAAGGAAAGCCGGATGGCTCTTGAAAAACTTCGAGAAATCAGTGCCAAATATCCGGACAGTTGGCTGGCTCCGGAAGCCATCCTGATGAGTGGAGATATCCAGGAAAAGGATTTGAAGGATCCGATAGCCGCTCTCACAGAATATGAGAAAGTGCCTACAGCCTATCCCGGAACCCGGTTTGCCGTTACAGCTCTGAAAAATATGGGCAGGATTTATCAAACCTTGTCAAAAAGTTCTGAACTTGCTTTCAAACCGTACGAAATCATTAAGAATGAATATGCTTCTTTTTATTCGGATGCGGCAGAAGCCATGGTCACGATTGCTCATTTAAATGCAGCCAATGGGGAGTTCCGTAAAGCCGTGGAAGAAATCCGGGAACTTTATGAACGCTATCCCGAATATGAAAAAACACCGGATCAGCTTCTGAAAGCAGGGAGATTTCTTGAAAAAGAGTTGGCAGACAGAGATGGTGCTATAGAGATTTATACAATTCTCATCACACAATATCCGGAAACAAAAGTATCGGAAAAGGCCCGGAAAGCACTGGCCAAATTTCAGAAAGAATAAATAAAAGGACATTCATGGCATCATCACCCCTGAAGCAGTTGGATGAAACGGCGCATTTTTACCAATCAGCCACACAGGAAATCAGCAAAGTCATTATTGGCCAGCATGAGATCATCGAAAATCTCTTGATCTCACTTTTATCCGGGGGACACTGTTTGTTAGTCGGTGTTCCCGGACTTGCAAAAACCCTACTGGTCAAATCATTGGCGAGCATACTGGATCTCTCCTTTAGCCGGATTCAGTTCACGCCCGACCTGATGCCATCAGATATAACCGGGACGGAAGTGATTGAAGAGGACAGGGAAACGGGCAAACGGTTTTTCCGATTTATAAAGGGTCCTGTTTTCGCCAATATTATTTTAGCCGATGAAATCAACCGGACACCCCCTAAAACCCAGTCTGCCCTGCTGGAAGCCATGCAGGAACATCAGGTAACATCGGCAGGTAGGACACTGCCTCTTGAAGAACCTTTTTTTGTTCTTGCCACACAAAATCCGATTGAGCAGGAAGGGACATATCCCTTGCCTGAAGCCCAGCAGGACCGTTTCATGTTTCAGCTCAATCTGGATTATCCCTCTTTGGAGGAAGAAAAGGTGATTGTGGATCAGACGGTCCGGATTAACAATACCCGTCTCTCTTCCGTGATTGAAAAAAAGCAGATCCTGGATATCATGGCCTTTACCCGGGAAATTCCTGTATCTGAACATGTAGTGGAATATGCAGTGAATCTGATCCGGAAAACCCGTCCTTCTGACGACAAGGATCCGTTTATCCGTAAGTATGTCCGTTGGGGCGCCGGTCCACGGGCTGCCCAATACCTGATTGCGACGGCAAAAACACGGGCGGCAATTTACGGGAAACCTACTCCAGATGAGGAGGATATTGATGCCCTGAC
>LGGY01000133.1 GCA_001509335.1 Fidelibacterota bacterium 46_43 | reverse complement strand
GTATTGGAATAGACCTCTGTATCCAACACAAGAATATTGATATTCTTACCCGATGCGAGGACATGGTCCAGGCCACCGAATCCAATATCATAAGCCCACCCGTCACCACCGAAAGACCAGATGGATTTATCCACGAAATAATTTCTCAGATCATAGACTTTTTGGGCGACAGATTTCAGTTCAGAAGGAACCTTTTCCAGATAATCGGGTAACAATTCTTTGATTTTCCGTGCGTTGGCTTTGGCTTCCTGATCCACGGATGTCCAGTTTTCCACTGCGGTCTTCAGGGCTTCGCCCAATTCACCATCGACACCACTATCCAAAAGTTTCTGTACATTGCTCTTTAATTGCTTACGGTTGGCATCCACAGCCAGACGCATCCCAAAACCATATTCGGCATTATCCTCAAAGAGTGAATTTGCCCAGGCCGGTCCATGGCCGTCCTTGTTTTTTGTGTAGGGAATCGTGGGGAATGTCCCGCCGTAAATAGATGAACATCCTGTGGCATTGGCAATGATCATCCGGTCACCGAAAAGCTGTGTGACCAGTTTAATGTAAGGTGTTTCACCACATCCGGCACAGGCACCGGAGAATTCAAACAAGGGCTGCTTGAACTGGCTTCCTTTGACGGAATTTTCACGATTGCTACCCAGTACATCATTGGGCAATGTGTTGAAAAAGTCAGCATTAATACGTTCTCCCGCTTCCCGTTCTTTTTCGATAGGTGAAAATGTCAGGGCGGCGGTAGAACATTCATTGATACAAACACCACAACCTACACAGTCATCAATGTACACCTGGATTTTATATTTATACTGACTGTCCCTGCCTTTCACATCCAATACATTGAATGATTCAGGAGCGTTTTCCAATTCAGCCGGATCAATGAGCTTGGCCCGGATAGCTGCATGGGGGCAGGCGTAAGAACACAGGTTACACTGAATACATTTTTCAGCTTCCCAATGGGGGACCTGAGGCGCAACACCCCGTTTTTCAAGTGCCGTGGTACCGGTGGGAATTTGTCCATCATAGGGCATTTGGCTTACAGGAATCTCATCTCCCTTTTCCCGCATGATCCGTTCAATCACGTTCTTCGTAAAATCATCAGCATCTTTGGGAACCAAGTCACTAACACGTGCACTCTTTGTAATATTTTCAGGAACTTTGACCTGTTTCAAAGCTTTGTCGGTTCTGTCCACAGCTTTCCAGTTCATTTCGACCACATCTTTGCCCTTACTCATGTAAGTCTTTTCGATGGCTTTCTTGATCATTTGAATGGCATCTTCCCGGGGAAGAACCTTGGAAATAATGAAAAAGGCAGCCATCATCACTGTATTGATCCGGGATCCAAGTCCCACTTCCTGAGCAATTTTCAAAGCATCGATATTGTAAAGACTGATATTCTTCTCAATGATAGTTTTCTGCATATCTTCCGTAAGATTTTCAAAGACTTCTTCGTCTTTCCAGTTGGAATTCAGCAGAAATACACCGTTTTCCTTTATGCCCTGAAGGATATCATAACGACCGATAAAGGCCTGATTATGGCAAGCAATAAAATCGGCATTTTCTACCAGGTATTCGGATTGAATTTTATCTTTTCCGAAGCGGAGATGACTACGGGTAATCCCACCGGATTTTTTCGAATCGTATTGAAAATATCCCTGGGCATACATATCCGTATTGTCCCCGATAATCTTGATGGAATTCTTATTGGCACCGACCGTCCCATCCGAACCCAGTCCCCAGAATTTACAGGAAATCGTACCTTCGGGAACGGTATTGATGTGTTCTTTAATCGGGATGGAAAGACCGGTCACATCATCCCTAATTCCAACGGTAAAACTATGGAAGGCTTTCCCATCCAGATGATCATAAACTGCCTTTACCATGGATGGTGTAAATTCCTTGCTGGAAAGTCCATAACGTCCACCAATAATGTCAATATCTTTCCGGTCTTTCAATGCTGCTGCAACATCCAGATAGAGTGGTTCTCCAATGGAACCCGGCTCTTTGGTCCGATCCAAAACAGCAATTTTTTTAACAGAATCAGGAATTGTTTCTGCAAACTTTTCTGATGCAAAGGGGCGATAAAGGCGAACCTTCACGAGTCCAAGTTTTTCACCGTTTTTATTGAGTTTATTAATAGTCTCTTCGATGGTGTCACAGGCACTGCCCATGGCTACAATCACCTTTTCTGCTTCGGGATCGCCGAAATAATCGAAGAGATGGTATTGGCGACCGATTTTCTCAGCCACTTTATCCATATATTTCTGCACAATTTCAGGCGTCGCCAGGTAGTATTTATTGACGGTTTCACGACCCTGAAAATAGACATCCGGGTTTTGGGCACCAACTTTAGCCATGGGAACTTCCGGATTCAGGGCTCTTTTTCTGAATGCTTCGATATGTTCTGCGCTATCCTCCAGAAGTTCTCCCATCGTCTCGTAATCAATCATTTCAATCTTTTGGATTTCATGGGAATTCCGGAATCCATCAAAGAAATTGAGGAAGGGGACCTTTGCTTCGAGAGTTGCCAGATGGGAAACCAGACCGAGATCCATGATTTCCTGAATAGATGATGCGGCTACAAGGGCAAAACCTGTATTTCGGGCAGACATTACATCCGAGTGATCTCCGAAAATGGAGAGAGACTGAGCAGCCAGGGAACGGGCACTGACATGAAAAACCGTCGGAAGCATTTCTCCTGCTATTTTATGCATATTCGGCAACATGAGCATGAGTCCCTGTGAAGCCGTAAAAGTCGTTGTAAACGCCCCGGCAGACAGAGAACCGTGAACTGCTCCGGCGGCGCCGGCTTCACTCTGCATTTCCACAACATCCACAACTTCACCAAAAAGATTTTTTTGTCCTTTGGATGCCCATGCATCGGCATACTCACCCATATTTGATGAAGGGGTAATGGGATATATGGCAGCCACATCACTGAAGGCATACGCGACATGAGAAGCGGCAAAATTACCATCAATCGTCTGTTTTTTTAATTTGCTCATCTGCATATCTCCTATTTATATTTTTTAATTTCAACACTTCCATAGCATCGAAATATACAAAATTATTTTCTGTTTTTTTAAGCTCTTTATTGATATTTTTTTAATTATGAATCGCATGAAGGTGATAATTTTTAACCCTTTTTTTACAGATGAAAATGAATCCGGATCATCTCCGGATGTATAAACTCACCTATCTATATATTCCATACGGTATAGCAGGAATTATGTTTCGGCAGGATTGGCAGCTGCACGAATGAAGGCTGAAAAAAGTAAATCCCGATGCTGTAAGTCATCTATACGCTCGGGATGCCATTGAACACCCAGCTGAAAGGGCCGTCTCTGAACGGAGAAGGCTTCCGGAATACCATCCGGAGCCCAGGCAATGATATCCAGCCCCAGACCTGCATAGTTTGGATCCATCGCCTGATGATGGTAAGAATTGACAACCAGTGTTGTTTCAGAAAAAATCTCCTCAAGAAGAGAACCTTTCCGGACTGTTATGTGATGATAAAATTCACCGGTATGCCGCATTCCGGTTTCAAGATGTGGAATTAACCGGCCACCGGCGGCAATATTCATCATTTGTGCTCCGGCACAGATGGCAAGTAAAGGTTTTTTCTGCTTTAAAACCTGCTTCATCATCATCAGATCATGATACGTCCGCCGGGGGTGAGCCAGTTCCATTTCGGGTAACACGTTCACTCCATAAAGAGAAGGATCATAATCATCTCCACCTACAAAAAGAAATCCATCCAAAAAATCAAAATAGAATTTCAGGTGTTTTTCATCTTCAAATGGAGGAATCACTACCGGAATTCCTCCATTTTCATAGACGGCATCAAGATACCTTCCGGGTACCGTCATCCAGGGCGCCTTCTTTCTCATTTCAAAATTGCTATTCACCCCAATCAAAGGTCTCATATCGGTAACTCTTCTCATCGCACTTCCACTAAACACGATTCTTCATTCTTAATTCTTTATTCATCATTCGTTAGAACCAATATTTCAACTTCATTCTGAACCGAAATTCGTTATACTCTTTTTCCGTATCTACTTCATCATTTACCATAATTAAATCCATATTTCCATCTATTGTAAAATTTTTCATTATCTTGTAGCCGGCGCCGGCTTTGAGGGTAAACTTACTGTTATCAAGCTGGATTTCATCAAGAAAGGGTTCACCTTCATTATACTGGCCGTCCTCGTTGGAATCTGTATAGGATTCGCCGGGATCAAACAAACCGTTTTTATCCCGAAACCCATCTACCATGCTATATCCGATGTATGTGTTCAGCCGGTTATTCATCCATTTATACCCGATCCGGCTGCTGTGAATGATAAAACGCGTCCCGGCCTGAGTGACATCTTCAGGATCCGTTATTGAAAATCCCCCACCCAGCGTGATGGAAAGAGGAAATTCAAAACCGGCTGTTAAAGCAGTTGTCAGGGACTGGGTAAGATAATTTGTGTTATAGTTATCCGTGGAATTTGCATCCTCGTAATTCATTAACATATAGCTGGCATTGACATTGAACTGTGTTTTAAAAGCCGTAAACTGATAGGAAGGACTCACCGTATGGGTTATGGTCATATTATCATTCAGGATGAGCTCTTCGGGATTCTCGTATCCTTCAGACGGCTCGCCCAGTCGGTTCATAAACCGAATGGAATAATTCACCATGGGAAAGCCATAAAAATTGAGTCCGATCCCCCCCACGATGGATTCAGTATGGGTGGTTTGATTTTTGGTGTTTCCGGCAACATTGTCAAAAGTATTTTCATAACGGCCGGTTAAAGACAATTGATTTTTAATCAAACGCACCCTGGCACCGGACCGGAGACCCATAATATCGGTCTGCAACGATGGATTGCCGATTGTGACAAAATTAGCCGGGATCCTGAAATATTCAGAATTTAAGTCAAACTGGAGCCATTTTAAATCAAGGGGTGTACGAAATGCTATCCGGTAGGTTCCCCTTTTGACCACATCATCAATCAGGTAAGAAGCCGGATCAAAATCATCCAGATCCGGAAAGGGAATTGAAAGTCCCATCCCCTGGGCGCTTCCCAGAAAGATATCATCCGTCAGAGGATAGCCCAATAAATCATTGATATTATTCAGCAGGGTTGTATCCAGACCGCCTTCATGAATCAGGAGAGAGTCATCCGCTCTAAGATCATTGGTGGCGGATATTGCCAGTTCCGCCGATAAAACCGTCCGATCATGGTTAAAATGGAGCTCGGAATTCAGTCCCAAGACCGAGTTCGCCAAAAACAGGTAGTGATCCTCCAGGGGTTCATAATCCAGATTGAGGGAACTCACATCGTCGTAAGATTTAAAGGCGGAAACCCCTAAACGGAAATGACGATAAAAATCCATGGATGTAGAAAGTCCCATAAACTCCCGGACAGGCGTACCTTTATCATGATTCACAAAGAGTGTATCGCCGGTAATATTCCGCATCATTTGCCAGTGAGTTGAATCGGGGTGTGTTTCCACGATAGGTTTGATGAGCTGCCGGGTTGTCCCCTGAACATAAGCTGTTTGCCACCATCCCAGTTTGAACCAGGCCGACAATCCCCGGACCCGGGTTCCTTTTAATGTCAGCTCAGTAAATTCCAGTGAAGCATCACCAAAAGTCACATCCAGGAGAGGAGACCTGAAATCAACACGTAAACGGTTTAATGGCTGTCTGCGCAGACTCAGATCATGGGCTTTTTCATCGATCACATGGGCGTTCAGGAGGGCTGATGTATTCAATTGGATCTTGCCATAGCGCAAACGGACCCTTGCAGATGCTTTGTGGACATCCATGGGACGGTTTTCCGGTTGTTCTTTTCCGTAGAAAATGTCATAATCTGAATCGAGACCTACATTCGTATTGATTTTCAGTTTATCCTGCCATACCGATCGTTCTCCACGATCTGCAACTGGACTTCCTTTTCCAATACTGACGGGGTAGCGTTTCATAAAGAGGGGTTTCCCCCCCTGATCTTCCAGAAGAATCCTCACTTCCTGTGACCCGCCTGAAAGTTGTCTTTCTGGAATGTAAGTCATAACCTCTCCATCCCGGATCAATTTACCTGAGACGTCGATGGTATTTAAAGCAACCCGTAAAGTGTTTTTATCCAGCAAATGATCCGGATCATGGACAAGGAAGACAAATGTCGGTTTATCATCATCCGTCTGGACATTGGGCTCGGGATAGAGCATTTGAATGGAAAAACGCTTTGGTTCAATCTCCGACTCAAACCGGCCAACTTTGATCCGCACCGGATTCCGTTCTCCACCTTCCGGATAGAAAGCCTGATTGTTATAGGCATCCTTTGCCCAGAAATAGTACTCCAACACACCTTCAATCACTTCAAAACCGGGAATCTCCGCTATATAATTCACATCTTTTTCCATTTCAACGGATGTAAATCCACGGGTTTCTCCTGTTTTATAATAAAGCCGGACCGATTCAATGGGGGATGCATCGGTGATAACAATTTCAAACTCGATAGGGCTTCCGGCTGTGATATTCCCAATTTGGGGAACTGAAACAAAAGTGGGAGCCTGTCCGTCATCCTGGGCAAAAAGCGAGAGAGCCAAGCCGAATACAATCGGCAGAATGTTACGACACTTCATGGGACATCTCCCCGTCATTTTGGTTCGACAAGTATTCTGAGACTGATGGTTCCGTCAGGGTTTTCTACCTGAATGATATCCAGTACCACATATTCTCCTTTATCCACCTTATCCAAAACATCATTCACCGTCTCACCGGCTCCGCTGACTTTGGCCGTTTCAAGTGTTCTGTTTTCAGATAGTTCTCCGATTTTCTGGATATTCGAAGAGGTCCCTAACTTTTCCACATCCCTGGCAATTTTCTTTTTTTGTTCCACCGTTCTGTCAAATTTGAACATTACTTTTTTGGATTCTGCACCGTCCATGGACAGGGTACATCCAAATTCACCCGGATTGACTCCCTTAATAGCAAAAGTCCCGTTTCCATTTGAGACGGCAATTTCTGTTTGATCCTTCAAGACACCGGAGGAAGCACCCACCATCATGGAAGGAGAATCGGACACGATGTTAATCTTACCAGAAAATTGGTTGGCAGTTTTATTGGAGGACAGATTTCTCACCTGAACAGCCACATTGACCGGTTGCCCGGTAGGGATTTTTCCCTGTTTTTCAGGAATCACATAAAATCCCCATTCCGGTTCGATTTCATCTTTCCAGCCGGGAATTTCGGATTTCTTCAGTTTGGAAACCCGTTGTGGCTTTTGCTGTGGTTCTATACGAGACATGGTCATTTCCTTTGCCAGAATCGTCCCCAGCTCATTGCTGAATTCCACAGAGCCACTCATTACAAAAAGATCGGAGATATTTTCAACCTGATCGTATAAAAGATCAAATTCCGTACCTTTCACAGATGCAACAGAGACAGGAGTTTGAATTTTAAATTCACCCTTCTGTTTTTGGACTTTCGTCCAGACTTCCCCCTGAGTCAGATACAAATCTGTATTCTGAACCGATTGGGACACCTTCTGAGCACGTAATTCAAGCTCCGTTAGCTCCCTGATTTTCAATTGGGATCCATCCATAAAAACGATAGCAGCAAATTCATCCCCATTCGTCTTCAACCAGTCACCATCATAAAGAATCTGCCCTACATAACTTTGGGTATAGAGTTTTTTCGCCGCAGGTTTTACCATCACATTCCCTTTGATCTTTATCACCGCGGCTACTTTTTCTGCTGCCATGAGGGACAGGGAAAAAATCAAAAGCAGCAAGAGGCCTTTACTCAGGTGTTTCATTATTCACCTCCTTCAGCAGCAGAGAAGATTAATTCAATTTCAATTACCTGCCCTTTAATTCTGAATTTACCGGTTTGGGATGGATCCGACAGATGATTTCCTTCTTCATCCGAAGAGATAACCCGGCAGAAATAATCCAGGGATGGACTCAAAGGTACCGGTGCTTCTGCGGGATAAGTAAACTGGTTGGCACTCAGGGGCGATGATTCAAACATAAGCGATGTAAAATCACTGCTGTTGCTTATCTGAACGAGTGCATGACTCACACCGGAAGGTCTTTTCCAGGAAAAGGAAATATTTCCCGGTTCAAACAGTTCATCGAGTGGATACTCCAGGGTTGTAATCCGGTCTCCCGAAAGGCTGAACTGAAAAGGAGCAGACCATGAAAAGGGATTTGCACCGGAAATGAAACTCCGAACTCTCCAGTAATAATTCTGATCATATTTCAGCTCATTTCCAATCCCTTCAGGAAGACTGATATTGGGCTCCGTCACCCGGTCGTGATTCCAGAGCAAAGAGGTAAATTCTTCGTCTTCAGCGAGCATGATTTCATAGCGGTCTGTATGACGAACCGTTGACCATGCAAATACAATGGAGGAAGAATAGACTTTTTCTTCATTTGCTGGGGATTTAAGGGTAGGCGTCATATTGGAAACCACCTGAAAGGTGAGCACGTTGCTCCAATCCGTCAGGGGATTGTTCCCGTCGTCCAAAGCCCTTACGCGGGCAAAAACATTCCGCCGTTCTTCAAAGTAATCGGGGGTTGTCGGCTGAAACTCTTTAGCCTCTACCCTTTCAGTCCGTGCATCACTAAAACCCTCATCATAGGAGAAACTCACTTCATAACGTATACTGCCTTTCGAATCTCCGCTCCAGGCCAGACGCAACCGGTCAGCCAGATATATTCCCCGATTAGCCGGTGTGACAAAACGAAGCACCCCTTCTTCTTCGCTGATGAATGGCAATTCCTGAAAAGCAAAGGAAAAGACCGGTGAAACATTCGTACCTTTTAATGGGTGAATACCACGGACTCGCCAATAATAGGACTTATTTTCCTGAAAAATCCCGGCTTCTCCGTCATACGTCACCTGTTTTTCGGATGTTTCCCGGGCATAAAGGAAGGATTGGAAACTTTCATCTTCGGAAATTTCCAATACAAAGGACATGTCTTCCGGACATGACCAGTTAAAAGTTGGGAAGTTGGTCAGTGAAGCCCCCGATTGGGGTGATTCAAGCTCAATATCCGGACCCGGAGAACTCCAGTAGGATTTTACACCGCTCCAGGCCCCCCAGGGTTCATCATTATAACCCAGTCCACGAACCTGCCAATAATAAAGAGTACCCCAAAAGAGATCAAACTGATCTTCCGTTATCAGATTTTGACGGACAACCGTTTCTATGACCTCGCTTCGAAAATCGGGATCCAGGGAGAGTCTCACTTCATATTGGGGAGCCGGTGGAATGGCCGGATCCCACATGAGCAGACTTTCGGACAAGACCGGCGGAACAACGGGCTCAATATAGACCCGCCGGATTTCAGACGGAATCCCATGAACATCATCATTTGCCAGGGGTGTAATTTGAAAATAGACATTGGAATCGAAAGAAAGTTTCAAATCTTCTCTGTCAACGGTTACAGCCATACCTGTCATGGCGTCAAGACGCCAGATTTCATCCAAGCCTTCTGCATCAGAAAAAGCTGCCAGGCGATAGGTATCCGCTCCGGTGACGGAATTTGTCCTTTCCACCGAAATCTGGTCCTGATCTCTGAGCCAGTTTGCCACAATTCCCACCTGTTGATTGGCTCCCGGTTGAGGTGGTAGAATGACTTCATACACCCTGGATCCATTTCCCAGGGGTATACCATCCCGTAAAAGCACCAGCTGTACATACATTTGTTGGCTGTAATCAAAGAAATCATCCGTCACAAGAGCCGGTAAAGCATTGGTTGAATACTCTTCAGAATAGGAGGGAATTGATAATTCAGGATCTGTGCCCACATTGACCAGGACAGCCTGAGCAAATGGCAATGGCTGGGTATACCGAACCATAAATCCCGGATTTCCGGCCGCATCAGGTTCCACAATAAATGGTTCATAAAGCCCAGAAAAAAAGGTTGCAGGATTGATGACCACCGGTTCGCGGGTTGCTGCCATTACCATCCCTGAAGAGAGAGCCCGGACCGTAACATACACCTGGTCATATTCTGCAATCTGAGTCCACACATCCTCAAGGGGATATGGAAATCCCGGGGTTGAAAAATCCATGATAACGTCTTCTCCACCAGCATCCGATGACAGGGTAATCACATATTCATCAACTCCACTGACGCCCTGGATTAACTCCATGAGGGGTTGAAGAGGATTTTGTGGATTCTGGCTGAGGCGAATAAACAAATTTTCCTCATTAAACAGGTCAATATTCAGGGGCCGGGGAACATCCCAGAAGAAAGTGTTCCCATCCAGTGTTACCCCGATTTGCCCGTAGAGTGTCATTTCCGGTGTTATCCGTAAATCATTCACCGGCAGGCGTAAAGAAGTTTCCAACAGCATTTCGGAGCTCCATAAAAGCTGGGTTAGGCGTCCGTCTTCCTGGATATCCGGTACATCGGAAATCAGAATCTCGTAGCCCTGAGCTGAGGCATAGGGAGACCAAAATGCCGTGAGATCCCGGTTTGTCAGTGACCAATCCACCATAGGGAAATCCAGGGTTTTTACAGAAAAGGAAAAGGTGACTGATGGATCTCCCGCCACCTCGTCGGGATTGAGGGGAATAACCTGCCAAAAGTAGGTTTCACCCGGCTGCAAAGGGACATCTGCATTGGAGGGGTACTGATACATTTTTTGATGTAAAACCGTTGTAAAAAAGGGGTTTTCTACATTCGGATCATCAGCGGATGACAAATATAATTCAAACAGATCCTGACCGGCCGGTGCTTCCCATGAAAAAACCGGATTGGGTTCCGCCTGGTTTTCTCCATTGACAGGAGATTGCAATGACAGGTTGGAGACTCTGAAATTGCTAGTGATTGTGTAATCATCGGGAAGTCCGAGCATGGTTTCATTGGCATCCATGGGAATCAGTTTCCAAAAATATTGCCGACCGGGATATAACCAGCCGTTTTCATCCATCCGCAACTTATAGGGGAGTGTTTGAATGACAGTATTGAGAACATTCCCGATATCCACGGTCTGATCATTGATATCACTGATCCGGAGTTCGTAATAGGGGATGGCTGCAGGGATATCTGCATTAAAGGTGGGTAAAACGGAAAAGACTTCATCTCCGGCAACGGGTTCTGTCAACCGGATTGAAGAAACGGTAAAGGTGCTGATATCGCTCCAGGGCGAGGGGTCGGGTCCGGGATTCATGCGGAGTTTCCAGGCATAACGTTTGCCGGGAACCAGGGGATCTTCTTCCAGGGGATAGGTATAGGGCAAACTTTGGATTGGATCACTCTGCCACAATGGATTTTCAACCATAGGATCGATATCTGCTTCACTGAGCCAGATTTCATATTCCTGAGCACAGGCCACCACATCCCAGTTAAAAATCGGATTGACACTGATGGCTGTTGCCCCGTAAGCAGGTGAAGACATCCTGTCCTGGGAGATTCGCTTGCCGTAACTGAAAATGTATACAGGACTTGTGATGGGATCGGGCCAGCCCCAAATCCCCTGTTGACCGATATAATCGTAACCGTCTATATATTCTCTGGCTTCTACCTGCCACACATACTCATATCCACAGGCCAATTCCCGTTCGCTGGAAGGATACTGAAAGGATACGGTCCGGACTGTTCCCGTTTCAGGGACTTTGTAAGTGGACGCATAGGATTCTTCCCAGCGCGTATCCAGAAACAGAGATGTCACATCCTCAAAGGCGTCTTCATAACTGCTATGGATTTCCGGGTCATATTGGGCTACTTTGAGCCTGTAATCGATTACCACGCCTCGACGGAATCCGGGAGAATCCCAGCGAAACCAGGGCTGAAAATCCGTTACGTCCGTCCGCTGAATAGGTTCATTTAATACAATTTTACTGGATAAAATATTTGTCAGAATTTCACCGGGTACCTGAGCTTCAGGTTTATCCCAGGTCCAGTTCTGGTTGTAACTATCATCCACATAGCTATGATCCCAGGACAAATCCAACAACCGGTTTCTGTCTGTATCCATCACCAGTCGCAAATGATTGTATGTATCAGACCGTGTTACATTCTCCCAGGCAATCATTTTAATATCATATTTCCCGGCCGGCAGATAGCCATTGGTTTCAATCATATCCTGAAATTTCTGGGTCATTTCAAAAACCATCATCCGGTCTTCAGTAAAGCTGGAATTCATAAGCCGGATCATAGAATTGGCCGGCACTTCATAGGGATCTGTCACGCCCCAGGCAATGGGATTATCGCTTTCAGATATGCCGGAAACATTCTGGACACTGAGACGGAACTCCACATTTACATACATGACATCATCCGTCTTGTTCATCAGGCTGACAGTCCATAGATTGATGTTGGGATCATTCCAGCCTTGCAGTGTAAATTGTCCCGTCATCAACAACTGGACTTCAATATCCAGCTCCTCTCCCATCGGAGCCGCGTCAGCAAAATGTATACACAATAAAAGGGCCAGTATCAAAATGGGAAGCTTTTTCATGAGGGGTCACTCCTTGAATTAAGGATTTTGTGGGTAATTTAAAAAAAATTCCTCTTCATATTATATTATACTTTTAAATATCATACAAGGCCGCTGAATAAATATTCCAAAGGATATGACGGCTCTCACATTGATGAGACGGAGCTAAAATGTCTCTGTCAGAACCCGGTGTTCCACTTCTCTCATGAAGTGGTGCCGGCTGATGAGTCCATTGATCTTTGTATGGGTCTCATCAGTCACGATATATTCACTATATCCTTTTTGATTCATAAGAGCAAGGGCTTTATCCAGAGGAGTATCAGGATAGATCATTTCTTTGGGAGGATCGGTCATGACATCGGAGCTCACCATCCATTTCCAGAGTGAAGGATCCGGTAATACCTGGCGAATACCGCTGACACTTAACATGCCGATCCACTCACCGGACCGTCTGACAACCGGAAATATTGACTGGTCCGCCTGGGCCATTATGTCTACCGCTTTTTCCAAAGGCAGATCTTCATAAAGAATCACTGGTGTAGGATTTAAAACTTCAGACGTTTTCATTTCTGCCAGGACATCTTCAATAGTTACATTTTTTCCTGCCTCACCGGATTTTTTTATAATCCATTTGACCAATGGAGGTCCCATCAATTGGACGAGAAACGTTGTTGTTGTAACACCAAAAATCACCACATCCCCAAGAGACATAGAAGAGGAGACGGGAATATGCTGCAGGTGATGGCTGGCCATGATGGACAGACCGATTGCCACACCTCCCTGTGCGAAGAGCCCCAGGCCTGCATACTTTTTTACTACCGGGGCAGATCGGGATAACTTGGCTCCAAACCAGGTGCCGATAATTTTCGCCAAGGTACGTGTAACAACATAGACGCCGATAATCAGCCAAAGCCATCCCGGCATGGCATATAAGGTCAAACGGGCACCGACAAGGACAAAAAAAAGGATGTAAATGGGATCTGAAAAGTTCTTCAGTTGCTGAATGACTTTTTTACTCCGCTCGTAATCCAGATTCACCACGACAATCCCCATAGTCATGGATGCCATAATCACATCCATTTTAAAAAAAACGGCCGTCCCGATAGTTAAGAGCAACAGACCGATTGCAGAGGGAAGAATCACTTCCAATTTATCAGTATACCGGAGAATCCATTTGAGAATGAGGGCAGCAACAAAGCCAGTAACAATAGCACCGCCCAATTCCACAGCAATTCGGAGTAATTGTACCAGCCAGTTGACACCTTCCCCTGATAAAATTCCCGCGATACCGGTCCCCACACCGTACAGTGTCATTGCAAGGGCATCATCCAGGGCCACAATGGCAATAATTGTTGTAGTTAAGATTCCGGCGGACCGATATTCCCAGATGACATTGATGGTGGATGCCGGGTCCGTGGCACTAGCAATGGCACCGAAAATAATTCCGGCAGCGATAGCACCGGACCAGCTTCCCATTACCGTGTAGAGAATCACTGTGATAGGCAATCCAACCAGAAAAAATGTCAGTAATCCTTCGGAAATCAGGATGGCAGCAAATTGTTTTCCATATTTCCGGAGAGTGGAAAAACGGATTTCCGCACCAACGAGAAACCCGATGATCCCCAGGGCAAAGTAGTTAAAGGAGCTTAGAGCCTGTATATCTTCCTGCGTCACCAGTCGGATACCCCCTTCCCCCAGGAGTACACCCAAAAGTATATATCCTATAACCTGAGGAATACTCAACCGCTTCGCCATCAAAGCACTGAGAATCCCTCCAAACACACCTATTCCAAAAATAATCAGAATGCCCGGATTCAGATCCATCATGATAAGTTCTTCCCTGTAAAGACAGACCAGATTTCATATTCTTCCGCCGTCAACAAGGCTTTGACCACCGAATCATCTTTCAAACGGGCGCTGACCAGGGAGAGAAGCCGGATATATTCAGCATGCTGGTCACGTCCGGCCGCAATCATGATAATATAATGGACCGGCAGGCCATCCAGAGAATCGTAATCCTGGATACCTTTTCGTGAGACACCCAAGGCCATCACCGGAGATTTGACCGAGGCCAGGCGGACATGGGGAACGGCAATCCCCCAACCGATGCCGGTGCTCATCAAATCCTCCCGCTGATGAAGAGCATGCATCAGCTCCTCCTTTGATTTCATCTTACCCGTCTGAATGATCAGACCCGCCAGTTCCTCCAAAGCCCCCCACTTGTGTTCCGACTGGAGCAATTTTACCGATTCGGGTTTTAAAACGGCAGGGACTGTCAGACTGAATTCTTTAAATTCAGGTGAAATTCGGGGCGTGAGTCGTCGGTTGACCCAATTTTCAATATCGGCCCGTTTAAAACGCCAGGATGTGCCGATCTTACCGCCGGGAATCTCCCCTTTCTGAACCCATTCATAAACCGTCCGCTCGGAAACCCGCAAATATTCTGCCACTTCTTCAAGAGTCATAATTTCGTTCATCTTCATCCTCCTGGATTAAATTACTATGATTTTCGTTTATTTTCAATTATTTTCAATCAAATACTTGCATTTTACATGTTATGCTAAAACTAAAGGGAATTTGTGGAATTATTTTATCTGTAAAAAAAAGGAGGAATGCAGGGAGCAAATCCATGAAAATTCTTTGGAAAGCTGTTTTTAAAATCCATCCTTTTACATAAATTTATATCTTGAGTTTATTGGTAAACATGAATAAAACATGAGGAAGTGATGAAACCGATTAAACCGGCAAAACGGGTTGAAAACGTCAAATACGCCATACGGGACATTGTTGCCATTGCAAATGAGGCAAAGGCGTCTGGAAAAGAGATGATTTATCTGAATATCGGGGATCCGAATATTTTTGGTTTTCGGACACCCCAGCACATGCTGGATGCAGTGACTGACGCCATGAACCGCAATATGAATGGATATTCTCCCTCATCCGGAATTGAAGAAGCAGTGGAAGCGATCCGGAAACAGGCAGATCGTTCAGGAATTCAGAACATTCGGGATATTTTTGTCTCAACAGGCGCCAGCGAAGCGATTGAACTGTGTCTTACAGCTTTGTTAAACCCCGGGGATAATGTTTTGCTGCCTTATCCCGGATATCCCCTCTATACGTCAGTTGTTGGGAAACTTTCCGCCGAAATCAATCCTTATTATCTGAATGAAGAGGATGACTGGAATCTGGATGTGGCGGATATTGAAAGCCGTATCAATGAACGGACTAAAGGTATCGTGATCATCAATCCCAA
Source organism: Fidelibacterota bacterium 46_43 (assembly GCA_001509335.1). GTDB lineage: Bacteria > Fidelibacterota > Fidelibacteria > Fidelibacterales > Fidelibacteraceae > Fidelibacter. The sequence goes on along the minus strand of LGGY01000133.1, from coordinate 6,978 downwards.
CAATCCCACAGGTGCCATTTACCCGCCTGAGACATTGAAACAACTGATTGGACTGGCCCAAAAGTACAATCTGGTGATATTCAGCGATGAAATATATGATAAGCTCTGTTTTCACGGGCAGTCCTACACATCCCTGGCTTCCCTTACACAGGATACACCTGTTGTTACGTTTAACGGACTCTCCAAGTCCTATCTGGTGCCGGGATTCCGGATTGGCTGGGCTATTTTCAGCGGACCTGAAGAACTGATGCATGATTACATTGAAGGTGTCAATAAGATGGTCCGGGCGAGACTCTGTGCCAATCATCCCATGCAATATGCCATCAAACCGGCGTTGGAAATGGACCAATCCCATATACAATATGTCCTTGGCGAACTGGAAAAGCGCAACCGGATAACTGTCGAAATGCTAAATGATATCCCTGAAATCAGCTGTGTCCCTGCAAAAGCAGCTTTTTATGCCTTCCCGACCCTGAATATCCCGGACCAAGACCTGGATTACGTATCAGATCTTATCCGTGAAACCGGTGTTGTCACGGTTCACGGCAGCGGTTTCGGACAAAAAGAGGGGACACAACACATGCGTGTGGTTTTTCTGCCGGAAGAAGACCGGCTTATCAAAGCCTATGAAAAAATCCGGGATTTCACACGCAAACGGTACCATTCTTAATAACATCTATTCCCAAAAAAAGGTCCTTTCCGGGCCTTTTTTTATTCCTTTATTTTTACGTAAACCTGGATATTGGCAGGTCCAAGGCTGGATGATCCCACGCCCCGTTCCGGATCGGGAGGTATATGGCCTAAATCAGGCACTGTCTGGATCAGGTCAGTTTCCATGCTCACATCATCGCCGGGCAGATATTTAAAAAGGCCTTCCTCTACCCTGCCGTCATGATAAACCAGTTTAAGCCATTCATACAAACCACCAGGCGGCCGGGTGACTACATAGATCCCTTCATGAAAGACCGGTGATACATTTTTCATGTAAGTGTACATCTTAAATTCACCGGACTGATAAAACACAAGTTTCATGCTGTCGATCACCGACGGTTGCACAGCAGAAAGATGATCTCCTTTACTGATCCAGACCCCGGTAAGATTTTCAGATTGGGCGTCACCATTCCCTTCACATCCTGAAATAAGCGCGATGCTTGTCACCATAAGAATGAGTTTGATAATTGCCTGAAGTTGTCTGATCATACCTGGAAACCACTTTTTATATGAATTTAGGGGGTTACACCTACAAATCAAGAATCATAATAACGCTAAATTTTTTACACCATATTCTTTTCTGTCTGGGAAAGTTTCATTTTGCTGGTCAGGACCCCCAGACTTACCGAAAGTTGGGCATTTTCCACAATCACGTCGTCCGGGACAATGAGGGTTTTCGGGGCAAAATTCCAGATACCCTTGATAAATCCCTGCACCATCAAATCGGCAACTTCCTGAGCAGCATCTTCGCCCACGGTAATAATGCCTATATCAATTTTATTTCTCAACGCAAGGTTCGTCATTTTATCCACGTGGAGGACATCCACGCCAAAGATTGTTTTACCGATACGCCGGGGATCCTTGTCAAATGCCGTCACAATATTCAAACCATACAGACGAAAGCGCTGATATCCCAGCAATGCCGTCCCCAGATTCCCGACCCCGACAAGAAAAGCATTCCTTTGAACATCCCACCCGAGAAAGGCTTTAATCTTATCAATCAGCTCCTCAACGGAATATCCTACACGGGGTTTGCCTACAATGCCTGTTAAAGCCAAATCTTTTCGTACCTGGGTCGGATCCAGGTACAATTCATTGGAAATAAAGGTACAGGAGACATAAAGCCGGTTTTCACGGAGTAAACGTGTGAGAACATGCAAATAAGCGGGCAGGCGCCGCATTGACGGTTCCGGAGCAGAAAATTTCCTGATTTTTCGCATGATGAATCTCCAATAGAGAATTAATTCACGAATAATAGCTGTTTTTACAGGTTAAGTCAAGAATTCATCCTCAACTATAAAGTCTTAAGCATAGTTTAGGCTTTTTTTCTTCTTGAAATTGAATAATTTTATGTATGATTTCTTCAAAGCGTACATTACTGATACAAATTTCTCTGCTTGTATTCGGACTTATCTTCTTCGGGTCACTGGGGTATCACTACATTGAAGGTTTATCCTGGTTCAATTCTTTGTACATGACAGTGATAACCATCAGCACCGTAGGTTACGGCGAAGTCTTTCCCCTGTCCACTGCGGGTCGTGTGTGGTCGCTGATCCTGATTTTATTCGGGGTGACCACCCTGGGTGTCATCGCGGGAAAGTTTGCTGAAATATTAACGGATATACGGGTTTTCAGGAGACATAAAATGTTAAAAAATATTAAAGAGATGAATAATCATATCATAGTATGCGGCTATGGAAGAATGGGACACATTGTCTGCGAATCTCTGATCCGTTCGGGGCAGCCATTTGTCGTTATAGACCGGGATGAAAAGGTGATTGAGGAACTGATGAATGATCAGATTCCGGCAATCCAGGGAGATGCAACCCTGGATGAATATTTGGAAAAGGCAAATGTCAAGGATGCCCGTGCCTGTGTGTGTACCCTGGAAACAGACGCAGACAATCTGTTCGTCACTTTTTCAGTCCGTGAGAAAAATAAGAAGGCATTGATTATCGCCCGGTGCAAAGAGTCGGTCAACGCCATCAAACTCCAGAAAGCCGGTGCAAACCGTGTGATCAATCCCTATGAAGTGAGTGGAAAAACCATTGCCCAAATCCTTCTGCAACCGGCCATTCATAACTTTATAGAAATTTTCCGCAGCAGGGACATTGACCTGGCCATGGAAGAAATAGAAATTCCCAAAGAAAGTTTTTTATCCGACAAGCGCCTGATCGATGCTCCCCTCCGGTCTAAATATAACCTGCTGATCACTGTTATTTTTGATAAAAACCACAATCCTTATTTTAATCCTTCATCGGACTATATTTTGAAAGCCGGTGATCATGTGATGATCATGGGTAAGACAGATGATCTGAATCACCTGAAGAAAGATTTGGGAATCTCATCCTGAAAAACTTATCCTTCAGGGGCCTGGATTATTTTAGTTGATATGTTTCGTCGTATTGGGGGATATGGACCGTCCAATGGAAAGTCTCTTTTATTTTCTCTGCCAGACTCCTGGATGCTTCCGGTTCACCATGGACTATAAAAACGGATTTTGGCGGATGGGTGAGGCCTGCCAGCCAGGCCAGAATTTCCTCATAATCAGCATGGGCTGAAAAACCACTGATTTGTTCCACCCTGGCTTTCACGGGAATGTGTTCACCATGGATTTTGATTTTCTTTTTTCCTTCCAGCATTGCCCGTCCACGGGTCCCTTCTGCCTGATACCCGATGAACAAGACCGTATGTTTCGGATCCGGCAGACGATACTTAAGATGATGCAGAATCCGGCCGCCTGTCAACATACCACTGGCACTGATGATGATACACGGATTTGTAAAATCGTTGATTTTCTGGGATTCTTCCCGGGTCTGGGTAAAGTGGGTGTTTTGAGTTCTGAAAGCCTCTACACCCTTAATATGGAGCAAACGGGCCCCTAAGTCCTGATTCTCAATATGCCTTGACGTAATTTCTGTGGCATTAATGGCCATTGGACTATCAACAAAGACAGGAACTTGTGGAATCCGTTTCTGTTCTTCAAGATCCCTCAGGATATACAAGAGCTCCTGAGTCCTCCCTACGGCAAAAGAAGGAATGATCACACTCCCCTTCTTCCGGATTGTTTCATTAATCATCTCTTCCAGTTTTTTTTCAGGATGATTTTCCTTGTGAAGGCGGTTTCCATAGGTGGATTCTACCAACAGATAATCGGTATTGTATATTGTGGCAGGATCTTTCAGGATTGGCCTGTTGGCCCGGCCCAGGTCTCCGCTGAAGACGATTTTCCGTTTGTCGCCTTCATCCGTTTCCCAATAAAGATTCACAAAAGAGGAGCCTAGAATGTGTCCGGCATCTTTCAGCTTCGCCTTTACGCCGGGTATCACCTCGAATTCAAAACCGTATGAAACCGGTTCCAATAAAGCGATAGCCTTTTCAGCATCTTCCTTGTTATATAGGGGAAGGGCCGGTGTGTGTTTGGTAGCACCGATTTTATTCAGGAAACGGGCATCTTCTTCCTGCAGATGAGCAGAATCCATAAGCATGATTTTTAACAGGTCTGCCGTGGCGGCATTTGCATACACCGGTCCGGAATACCCTTGTTTCACCAGACGAGGTAAATATCCTGTATGATCGATATGGGCATGAGTAAGAACTATTGCATCCAGTGTGTGGATATCCAAAGGCAAGGGGGCCCAGTTGCGTTGCCGCAGTTCTTTGAGTCCCTGAAACAAGCCGCAATCAATCATGATCCGCTTCCCCTGGTTCTCAAAAACATATTTTGATCCGGTTACCGTACCCGTCGCCCCCAGAAATCGTACCGAGCTCATGAGAACTCCTTCACTTATAGCATTGTTATTCTTTAAACATTATTATAATTTACATCATAATGTTTCAATAACCCAGGAAATGAAAGAAAACATGGATACTCAACGTGCTTTTCCGGAAGATCCTTTCCATCATGATATCATTCTGAAAACCTTGCAACCCATTCTCATTGTTAATAATTATATTTCTGTTTTGGACAGAGATTGCATTTACCGTTATGTCAATCAGGCCTATAAAAAATATTTCAATCTGGATGAAGCAGATATGCTGGGTAAAACACACCAGGAACTGTTTGGTGCGGAATTTTACAAAAAGACCATACAACTTAAATTGGAAGCATGTCTGAAGGGAGAATCCGTCCACTATTCTGCCTGGTATAAACACAAGGATATTGAAAGACACATCAGTGTAACCTGTTTTCCCTACCGCCCGTTTGGTGACGCAATCATGGGAATCATCATCAATGGACGGGATACAACTGAGCTGAAAAAAATATCTGACAAGCATAAAATACAAAAAGCCTATTTTGAAAATCTGTTCCAGCAATCTCCGGATGCCATAGCCATTTTGGACAATAACGACAAAGTGATTAACATTAACAATGCTTTTACCGAGCTTTTCGGTTATACTCTCCGGGAATCCCGTGGCAGACCCATCAACAGCCTGATCGTCCCTGATGAGCTTAAGAAAGAGGGATTGGAAGCAACCATAAGTGTTGCCAGTGGTCAAAACATCAGCCTGGAAACCGTCCGGAAAACAAAATCAGGTAAACTGATTCACGTCTCCATTATCGGCAAACCGATTCTGATGGAAAACAATCAACTGGCTGTTTACGGCATCTACCGGGATATCACCCAGCAAAAAAAATCTGAGGAAAAGATTGCCCGGGATTTAAAGGAGAAAGAGATTCTTTTAAAAGAGATTCATCACCGGGTGAAAAATAATATGCAGATAATCTCATCTCTTTTAAATATGCAGATCCGTTATATAAAAAATGAAGCTGATAAAGAGATTTTCAGGGAAAACCAGAACCGGATTAAATCCATGGCCTTGATACATGAGCGGCTTTATAAATCGGATGATCTGACCCACATCGGTTTTGAGGAGTATATCCGAAAAGTTGTCAGTTATCTTCTTGCTTCCTACGAATCTGGACCCAAAAATATCGATTTCATCTTCGACATTGAGGATGTGGAGATCCCCATCAACCAGGCAACTCCTTTAGGACTGATCGTGAATGAAATCATATCGAACAGCATCAAATATGCTTTTAAAGACACCTCAAAACCCATCATTCTTATCTCGTTACATAAAAAGGATTCCCGGTTTGAAATGATCATTCGGGATAATGGTTGCGGTTGGGTCCTGTCAAAAAAACCGGAACAATCAAAAACCATGGGGATTCATCTCATTAAAACACTGACTGCCCAGTTACACGGGATCCTGGACATGGAATCGGATCAGGGATTGGCATATACCATCCACTGGTAACCATCAGCCTGTAATATCAAGCATTTTATTCAAAGCCGTGTAGGCATCCCGGGCAATGTCTTGTTTTACTTTGACCTGATGTATGACGTGTCCCTTGGATAATTCTGATAACACATGATGTAATTTTTCGGGAGTTGTCATGGACATGGTGACACACTGATATCCTGGATTTTTCAATTGCAAAATTGTTTTATCAGGAAACATTTCCTGAAGCCTGTTCACCATGTGTGCCTCAGTCCCTACGGCCCATACACTACCGGCTTTACTTTGTTCCACTTGATGCAGTATTTTCTCCGTACTGCCGGAATCATCGGCTTTAGCCACGACATCATGGCTGCACTCCGGGTGAACAATGACCCGCACACCGGGATGTTTTTTGCGGATATTTGTAACATCTTCTGGTCTAAAGCGGCGATGAACACTGCAATAGCCGTCCCATAGGAGGACTTTTGCCGTGTGAATATCCTCCTGGAATACCGGATTGAGCATATCCCCTTTGAGATGATAGATCAATTCCGGAGGGATTCCCTTAGCCAATGCCGTATTTTCACCCAGGTACCGGTCCGGAAGAAAGAGAATTTTATCACCCTGTTCAAATGCCCAGTCAAATATTTTCCCTGCATTGCCGCTGGTACAGACTGTTCCTCCATTTCGGCCCACAAAGGCCTTGATCACGGCCGTAGAATTAATATAGGTCACGGGGATGATTTTCCCCTTCACCTGATTCTTCAAGGCACGCCATACACTTTCCACTTCGGTAATATCAGCCATTTCAGCCAGAGGGCATCCGGCTTTGGGTTCCGGTAAAAGAACCACCCGGTCCGATGGGGTTAAAATGTCAGCACTTTCCGCCATGAAATGGACACCGGCAAAAACGATATATTTTTTATTCCGGATTTTCGCTGCCTTCTGTGCCAGTTTTAATGAATCGCCCACGACATCCGCCAAGGCGATAATCTCGTCCTGTTGATAGTGATGAGCCAGAAGGATCATCTCGTGGCTTAG
>LGGY01000054.1 GCA_001509335.1 Fidelibacterota bacterium 46_43 | reverse complement strand
TGGAATCCAAAGCGTATCCATTGCTTCACCAAAAAGGTTCGGACGGGCTATATTTTACTCAATGCCAGATTCGTGAGATTGTGGATTATGCTGCTGAACGGGGAATCCGGGTGGTGCCCGAGTTTGATATGCCCAGTCATTCAACAGCCTGGTTTGTGGGATATCCGGAACTGTCCAGCAAGGATACAACCTATACTATTGAAAGAAGCTGGGGAGTGAAAGACCCTGGAATGAATCCTGCCAGTGAGTTTACTTATGCTTTTCTGGATACGTTTATTGCAGAAATGACCACCCTTTTCCCCGATCCCTATTTTCATATCGGAGGTGATGAAAATAACGGAAAATGGTGGAAAGAAAATCCGGATATTGTAGCATTTATGGATTCTATGGGCTTTGAAACAACCCATGAACTCCAAACCTACTTTGTACAACGGGTTTACAATATCGTGAGGAAACACAACCGGATTATGGCAGGATGGGGAGAAATCTATGATCCGGAAATGCCCCGGGATGTTCTAATCCATTTTTGGTGGCCCCGGATGAAAGAGATGGAAGAAGCCTTATTAAATGGATTTAAAGGAATTGTGTCCAATGGTTATTATGTTGATCATTTTCGGACTGCTGAATATCACTACCTGATGGATCCTATCAGGCCGGAATATGTAACGGATACTTTGGCTGCCCGGAATATTTTGGGGGGAGAGGCGGCAAGCTGGGCAGAATTTGTTACCGAAGAACTGACCGGACTGCGTATCTGGCCACGGACAGCCGCAATTGCCGAACGATTTTGGTCTCCGGCTCATATTCGCGATGTGGAGGATATGTACCGGAGGTTGGAAAAAACAAGCCTTCGCCTGGAAGAGATAGGACTGGATCATTTGAAAAACCGGGATATGATGTTAAGGCGATTGGCCGGTCAGCGGGATATCGCAGCATTGCATGTATTGACCGGTACGGTGGAGCCTTTGGAACACTATAGCCGTCACCGGGCGGTGGAGCGCAAAAAATATGTGCAGCATGCCCCCTTGACACGCCTGGTGGATGCGGCCTGGAGCGATGCCCCCGATGCCCGTAATTTCCGTTTTCTCGTCAGGGATTATTTGAAGGAACCTTCCATAGAAAAAGAAAAACAAATTCGGGAAATCCTTTACAGATGGGCTGAAAATCATAAAAAACTGGCGCCTGTGATTGACGCAAATCCGATTTTATGGGAAATTCGTGGACTAAGTGAGGATTTATCCCGCTCAGCCCAAATCGGCCTTAAAGTCCTGGAGAAAAAAGATAGCTGGTTCGGCCCATCTTCAAAAGATATTAATCAATATGTCCGGGAACTGGAAAAAATGAAAGCCCCCCGGGGCGAACTGACACTGGAGCATCTGGATGCATTGATACAGCTGGTTGAGAACGTTTAAACGTTTAGATATTTAGATGTTGAGACGTTGAGACGTTTAAATGTGAGAGGTTGTTTAGACCTTTTAATGTTGAGAAGTTCAGACAATCAGACGTAAAAGGTTGTAGAGATTTTGCATTTCAGAGGTTCATGGTTTCATGAGGTCAGTCTGTAGGAATTGAACCAAAGGTAAAAATCGATTTATTTTAATTAATCTATATAGGAAGATACCTATGTGTATGAACCCCCGGGGATAAAATAATCCCCTCTGTCTCCAAATGCAAGATTATATTAATTTTAATATATGGCCGCATCAAATATTCTCTCTTCCTCATTCTTTCTTATACTCGAGCCCACCATATCCCCGTCACCCCATCTCAGGGCATTTCCGCCAAAGCAATGACGATTTTCTCATGCGCCTCATTAATGGGTTCTGTTGAGCTTGTAAAGTTGTTGCACATCATGGAAAAAGTGATAAGTCTGCCGGAGCGGGAGCTTACATAGCCGGAATGGGATCGGACCGCTTCAATATAACCGGTTTTGATCCGGGCATTCATTTCAACGGGAGTACCGCGACCGAAATTCTTCAGCCAGCCGGGTTCTTCATCTGATCCACACAGAGAGAAGGATTCCATATAGGTTTGGGCAAGGGGAGTCCGGGACATATAAGCCAGGATGTGTGCGAAATGGGAGGTCCGGACCATGTTGGTCCGTGATAAACCACTTCCGTCCTTCATCCGGAATCCATCCAGTACCAGTCCCCGATTCGTAAAAATATCCCGGATAACTCGAGTCCCTTCAGCTGTGCTGCTTTCACCTGAATGGTGGAGAGCTGTCATCTTTAATAACACTTCTGTAAACAGATTGACACTCCGTTTGTTTGTGACACCAATAATCTCCCTGAGAGGAGGGGAAGGGATAATCAGAAGGGAATGAAGTCCATCCCGGTCTACCGGTGTTCCCGTTACCCTTATCTTTCCCTGGATTTCAATGCCGGCACGCATGAGGGCTTCTTTTAACCAGTGCCCCATCCATTCCGGAGGATTGGGGATGGAACCCCGTATGGTGAAATCTTCAAAACCAGCCGGGACAGTCCCCCTGAGAAAGGCTGTTTTCCCTCTTGGCGGACAGTAAATGTATCCCTGGTCACCGGATCCTTCAGGACCTGTTTTCATATGATTGACAAAGGAAAGACCGGGAATATGGGGAGATAAACCGATCACCGGTGCCGGATCTCCTGGCTTTTCTCCCGGACGAAACGTCAGATGATACAGATTATTGGCAAGATTCAATCCCCATACACCGGCGCCGTAATAATTCCCGATATCTGTCCAGACCCAGTCATCAGGTAAAACCTGATCATCAAAGATACTTACATCCAGTATCAGATCTCCTTTAACAGATTGAATGCCGGCTTTTTTAACAGCCTGAACCAACATGACTTTCAGGGAATCCATTTGAATGGCAGATTTCAACCAGTCCGAACCTAAAACCGGATCTCCACCGCCGATGACAACCAGATCTCCTTTCAACACCCCCCGCCAATTGATATCCCCCCGGTATGCCAATTCTGTTTTGAATTGAAAATTTTCACCCAGTTCAAGTAAAGATGCTGCTGTGGTCACCAGTTTGAGCCCCGATGCAGGTGCCAGACTCTCGTCTGAATGGTGATCAATAATGATTTCACCATTATCAGCATACATGGCATATACACTCCATTGGGCATGTTTGAGGGCGGGTGTCTCCTGTGCCAGCCGTTCCGTAAGTTCAGCCGGTGTTTCTCCAAAAACGAGAGATGAATATAAAATAATAACACTTATGATGAGTCCTGTCCGTTTCACGTAATTCTCCTTGCAGATGTTTTCAATAATAAATTTTCATGAAAGTAGCCATCTCAGCTGAATAAGTGAACCACTTTTTTTTAGGATGAGACAAAGAATGGCAGATAAGGGTGCTTACCGATTTCTTATCGATAAAATTTTTAAAAAAGGCATAAATGTTAAGCAAAACTCAAGGAAAACTTTTAATTTTTAAGAATAGGGAAAACTGAGGCTTCATGAAACAGGAACGTATTGCAAAAATTATTTTAGAAAACGGAATGGAGTTTACGGGGAAATCCTTTGGATACGAACGGTCGGTTTCGGGTGAGGTTGTTTTCAACACAGCGATGACCGGATATCCTGAGAGTTTGACGGATCCTTCCTATAAGGGACAAATTCTTGTTTCTACCTACCCGTTAATCGGGAATTACGGTGTTCCGGCACCGGAAGAGAAAGAAGGGTTACACATCTATTATGAGTCAGACCGGATTCATGTCTCTGCATTGATTATTTCCGATTATTCATTTAACTATCACCATTGGAATGCCACAAAAAGTCTGCAAGACTGGCTTGTTGAGCACAAAATTCCCGGTGTGTACGATGTAGACACCCGGGCTCTGACCCAGATTCTCCGGGAAAAGGGGACCATGCTGGGGAAAATCCTCATTGACGGCGATCCGGACTGGTATGATCCTTCCGGGGAAAACCTGGTGAAAACTGTTAGTGTGGATACACCCGTGACGTATGGATCCGGACACTATCATATTGGCTTGATTGATTGTGGTGTGAAAAACAACATTATCAGACAATTGTTGCGATTTGATACGAAAGTGTCACGTCTCCCCTGGAATTTTGATGTAAGCCGGGAATCTTTTGATGGTATATTTCTTACCAACGGTCCCGGTGATCCCAAGCAGTGTGGTACAACGATTGATAATCTGAAAAAAGTCCTGTTAAAGGAGATTCCTGTTTTTGGGATTTGTCTGGGATCTCAGCTCATGGCTCTGGCCGCAGGGGCTGATACCTATAAGCTGAAATATGGGCACCGGAGTCACAATCAACCGGTTAAGAAAAGGAGAAGCAATCGGTGTTACATCACATCACAAAATCATGGCTATGCTGTAGATCCTGATAGCATCCCCCCGGAATGGGATATCTATTTTGAAAATGTCAATGATGGGACGGTGGAAGGGATCATCCACAAAGAAAAGCCCTTCTTCTCCACCCAATTTCATCCAGAAGCTTCCGGAGGACCGACCGATACCCAGTTTCTCTTTGAAGATTTTATGAAAAGCATAAAAAGCAGGTGTGATGGATAAACAGATTCAAAAAGTCCTGGTTTTAGGATCCGGTGCCCTCAAAATTGGAGAAGCCGGTGAATTTGACTATTCCGGGTCCCAGGCCCTGAAAGCCCTGAAAGAAGAGGGGATTCAGACGGTACTCATAAACCCCAACATTGCCACAGTGCAGACATCGGAAGAACTGGCTGATGAGATCTATTTTCTTCCGGTAACGCCCCATTTTGTCACCCGTGTGATTGAAAAGGAGC
>LGGY01000053.1 GCA_001509335.1 Fidelibacterota bacterium 46_43 | reverse complement strand
TGAAAGTGGCTGAGGGAGAGTTTATCCTTCTCTTGGATAATATGTCGACGCCGGTCCTTTTGCGAAAAGCAGCAGTGGATGCCTTCATGATGGCCGCGGAACGGAGTCCGGATGCCGGTCTTTTTTATGCCAGTTATGAGCTGGAAGACCAGGGCAAGGTGGAAGAAAAACACCTGCTGGATCACCATATCGGCCGTGTACGGGATAATATGGACTTTGGGAAGGTCTTTTTTATCCGGAAAGAGACACTTGAAGCCGTGGGTGGTTTTGATGAAACGGTCAAATACAACGTGCTGTATGATATGCGACTGAAATTATCTGAAAAGCAGCGGGTCGTCCGTATTGCCAACCGGTATAACGGATCCCTGTATCGTGTCCAGTCTGCCGGTAAAAAAGCCAATGTCTTCGATTATCTTCTGGCCGGTAAAGATGTTCAGCTGGAAGCTGAGCGGATTGTAACTGAACATCTTAAACGGATCGATGCCTACCTGGCTCCAGGGGTTTTCAGGGATCATCAGGCACCACCGGCAAAAGAACCGGAACTGATCGCGTCGGTGATTATTCCTGTCGGTTTCCGGCCGGAGTTTATTGGCACCGCTATTGAAAGCGTCCAGGCACAGACCATTCAGGATATTGAATGCATTGTTATGGTCAACGGCGGAGATGAAGATCCCACGGCAGAAGTAGTCCGGAAATACATGAAAGGCGGAGAAAAATATAACAGCAAAAAACCCGAAGTCCGCCTGGTTGTGCTGGATATCAACAACATCGGTCTCTGCCTGAATATCGGATCCAAACTTTCCCGGGCCAAATACTATGTCCAGTTGGATTCCGATGACCGCCTGAAACCCGATGCCGTGGAAAAGGTGCTGAAGGTTTTTGAATCCGACCCGGAAATCGGCATGGTAATCGGGTCTTATGAAGTCTGGGAAAAGAAAGACAACGGTGAGCTGGTCCGGATGAAAGAAATCCCCGTTGTGACCCATGATGAATGGACGGATGACAACGGCCGGAACAATCTGCTCCGGATTAATGGTGCCGGTGCGCCCCGGTGTATCCCCATTCATGTGATCAAGGAGATGGGATATTTCAGTATCAACGATGATTCTCATGCCCGGAACTATGGCGAAGATTATGAAATGGTCAATAAAATTGCCGAATATTACCGGATTGGCCGTGTATGGGATCCCATTTATGAAGTGGTGCGTCATGGCGGTGGCACGGATCATGCCATTGATCAGAACACGGTGGACCGGAACGACAACGCCAAAGATGATATGCGCCGGGAGGCGATACTAAGGCGTCAGGTTTTTAACCGGGACCGGAAAAAATAATGAATCAGACCTCTCTGTCTGTTTGGAAGAGAGGTTGAGCCATATCAACAGCAGGTGTTGGGTCATGCCTGCTGTTTTTTCAACGTTTGAATACGGGAGTGTGTTATGACAGAGGATTTGCTGATTATTGGAATTGACGGAGGTGCCACAAAAGTCAGCGGTTGGACTGCTGAACGGAAAGAGGACGGCACATTTGAGCTGGGCGATCTTAATGTTCAGAAAAAATATAGTGAATACGATTATTATGATCCGGAATTCAAGCCGGTGGATATCAAAATTCAGCTTAAAGAAATGGAGGATGGCATTCATCTGACAGATGAGGAAAGACGTCAGGGATTAGCTTATATGTATGCAACGGCGGATGTGATTATTGAACTTGTAAAAGCAAATCCCGGAAAAAAGGCCCTCATCGGTATTGGCATGCCCGGATTGAAAACCAAGGACAGGAAGGGAATCAGTGCCCTTGCAAACGGCCCCCGCATGCCCGAATATGTATCCATTATTGAGAACCGGATCATGCTGAATGATGTTTCGCTGGCGTCGCCAATAGATCATCTGGGATCGGACGCGGATTATTGTGGACTGGGCGAAGAGTATTCTTCCCGGGGACAGTTTCGGGGAGTGGAAAACAGTTATTATCTGGGTGGCGGCACCGGTGTGGCAGATGCTTTGAAACTCAGGGGTCAGCTGATTCCCTTTGATACCATCAAACCCTGGATGGCCAAAGCCTGGGAAATGAAGGCCGAAAGTGGTAAGTCTCTGGAGCGGTATTGTTCCGCTGCCGGCATACAAAGCATTTATAGTGAGTATTCCGGCATTCCCGTGGCCGAACTGAATCAACAGAAGATCTATGCACCCCAGATCATGGAAAAAGCGATTCAGGGGGAGGGAGCAGCTGTTAAAACCATGAAGGATATCAGCCATTACCTGGCGGAACTCCTGTTCGAAAGGATGTCCACTCTTTATGCCGGATCCAATAATCAGTTTGAATTTGTGAATCCTGCCCGGGCACAGCTTCTCTCGTGGCATCCCTATCTGGGGACTCTTTTGGACCATATCATTATCGGCCAGAGGCTGGGAGATTACCTGGAAGCATCCCGGGGGAAAAATCAGATGTGGGAACCAATGATCCATCATCTGGGTGAACTCATTCTGGAAAATGAAAACTTGACAAAGGGATTCAAACAGCATTACCTTAAAGGGAATACATTTAACGAAAACCGCATTGTCCTTTCCAAACTCCGTGAAGCCCCGGCCATGGGAGCGGCAGTGGATGCATGGTTATCAAGGGAAGGATAATTTTTTACACGAAATGGAAGGTGCGCTATGTTGGAACCAGGAGTGATCCCTCAAAAAGAACCCCGGTTGCGTGTGGGAATTGTGTTACCGGAAGATGATCAGCAGGAAATTCAGATAGAATTCCCTTCGGACGGCAGTTTTATTATGGAAGTGGACGGTGCCCTGGCAGATCCGCAACCGGGTGCACAGCTCGTTCTCCGGGTGGCTGAAAAAGGGATTCAGATTAAGGATTCACCCTTTCTCAAGGCGGAAAAAATTGTTTTTAAACAGGTCCGCGGAGATCATGGCCTGGGGATTCACCCGGTGATTACCGGCCGAAGTTTTCACTGGAAAAAATATATTATGGTCCACCTTCCTGATAAAGTGGAAATCACACGGCATAAAGATACACTCCTTGTGGTGAACGAGCTAAACCTGGAAACATATCTGATGTGTGTGGCTACGTCGGAAATGGGGGCGGAATGTCCTACAGCCCTGATCGAAGCGCAGACCATTGTCGCGCGGAGTTGGATGCTGGCCAATGTAGAGCAAAAGCATATCAGCCTTGGGATTGATGTCTGTAATGATGATTGCTGTCAGCGCTATCAGGGACTGAATAACCTGACAGATCATTCACAGGAAGGGGCCAATAAAACACGGGGAAAAGTGCTTCTCTACGATGGAAAGATGGTGGATGCCCGCTATTCCAAAGTCTGCGGCGGGGTGATGGAGCGCTTTGAAAACATCTGGTTTGGCGATCCTCTTCCCTATATGAAAAATCTGAAGGATATGCCGGAAACCGGGAATGCTCCGGACCTGACCATTGAAGAAAATGCTCGGGAATGGATTTTGGGAAATCCTGAAGCTTTTTGTAGCGAAGCCTATGTCCCCTCCAGGGATTTAAAAAAATATCTGGGCAGTGTGGATGAAGAATCCCGCTATTTCCGGTGGACCGTGACAGAGACCAATAAAGAACTGACGGAAAATATAAATGATAAGCTGGGATTGCATATCCAGGCTGTAAAAGATATTTACCCTATTCAGCGCGGTGGATCCGGAAGGATGATTCTTATGGGAATCAAAGTGGTGAATGAAAGGGGGGAAGATGAGGAACTTAAAATCAAATCGGATTATGAAGCCCGTCGCATTCTCCATAAAAAGTTTCTGTATAGTTCCGCCATTGTTGTGGAAAAGAATCAAATCCGCAAGGATATTCCCGGAGAATTCATTCTTCACGGCGCCGGTTGGGGACACGGAGCCGGTATGTGTCAGATCGGAGCCCTGGGGATGGCCCTGGCCGGATACTCTGCCGAGGAAATCCTGACGCATTACTATCCCGGCGTTGAACTGACCTCGATTTATTCATAAAAATAGAACTCAGAAATGCAGACCCGCAGGAAGATCCGTCACACAAGAGGACAACCCCGGGTCTGCTTGATTTCTTCCTCTTTTTTCGCCTTAAAATATTCCCCGGTTTAAATATATACCCAGTAGTTTATAGAAATATTAATAATTAAAAATTATAATATAAACTTGCTTTTTTTTGTAGACTGCTGTATACTTGTTTGTGAAAATGATCATCAAAGCTATGATAATCTGTCTTGGAACAATTGTCGCAGGTCTGTCACAGACGGTGAGGATTCAGGAAATGATGATTAATCCTGTCTTTTCCGAAAACAGCGGGGAATATGTGGAAATCATGAATACCGGGAATCAGCCGGTGAATCTGAGCCGTTGGTCTTTTGGGGATTCGGGGGACATGGATATGCTTTTGATACCGGGGGATTCCATCCTGTTGCCCGGTGCTTATGGATTGATTCTGGATCCTGATTATGCCGGGGAATATGATGAAGTGATACCTGATTCAACAATTCTATTTACGATTGAAGACAGCCGGTTTGGAAGTTATGGCCTGAGCAACAATACAAAGAAGGTGTACCGGCTTCAAAATGCTGAGGGACATGTTGTCGATTCCTGTTTGTCTTTTACAAACTTACCGGAAGGGTACTCCATGGAGAGGGATGATGAAGGGATCTGGCAGGTCAGTCTTGTGGCAGGAGGAACTCCGGGATACCGGAACAGTGTTTGCCGGCCTGACGGTCCCTATCTGCATGTTTCTTTCCATGAGATTTCCTGTGAAGGATATTTGGTAAC
>LGGY01000052.1 GCA_001509335.1 Fidelibacterota bacterium 46_43 | reverse complement strand
AGAAGTTGGAAGCTGGCAGTTGGAAGTTGGCGTCGCTTCGCTCCTGATATGTCCATCGACTCAATCATCCAATCATCCAATCATCCAATCGAATCAATCGAATCAATCGAATCAATCAAATCAATCTATTCAATCTATTCAATCGAATCAATCTGCTGCTGACTGCCGACTTTCGACTAAATTCTATTGCAAAAGTCCAAATACAGCCCTAAATTCAGACCATAATTAAGGACATATAGAGCAATGAAAACAATCAGTATTTCTAAAGATATTATTCCGGTTGGTGAATTTAAAAAAGGACTTTCAAAATGGTTGAAAGCCATACGCCAATCATCCCATCCGGTGGTTATTACACAAAACGGCCGCCCCGCCGGTGTGCTTCTCTCCCCGGAGGAGTATGATAATCTGATATGTACAAGACATTTTATCGAATCAGTTAAACGGGGTTTACAGGATGCCGATACCGGAGAAACGTTTACAACCCGTGAATTAAGAAGAAAACTCTCAGAAATCCGGGATACAGGAAATAATGAAGATACTCTGGACTCGTGAATCTCTGACGAATTTAGCTGATATTGAGGCATTTATTTCTGAAGATAATCCGGAAAAAGCCATTGAATTTATTGATTATTTGATAAAACAATGTGAAAGGCTTATTCAAAATCCTTATTCAGGCCGTGTCATACCGGAAATATCCAATAACGACATAAGAGAACTCATTTTAAAAAAATACCGTATCGTATACAGAATACAAAACCATGAAATTCACATTTTAACAGTTTTTGAAAGCCATAAATTACTTTCTTTGAAGGATGAGTGCTGAGTGCGGAGTTGAATGAGGAGTTATGATTCCGTGAAATACGTGAAATAGGGCTCCCAATCAAGGTTGGGAATTTTACGGGGCCCGCACCTCGTCCCTCTCTTACACACCCCTAAATCCCCTCTCCAGAGGGGACTTTTCAACCTCACCGTCAACGGACGCCCCCAACCAAGCTAAACCTTAACCTTTTCTTCCAATCTCCAGTCCCCTGCCGCGAAGCGGCGCCAACTTCCAGCTTCTTGCCTTTCAGGCACTCCGTGCCGCTAACTTCCAACTTCCAGCTTCCAACTTCCCAAAAGGCACAAAGTGCCAACCTCCCTTGTTATTCCCCCATTCTCAATATTCATAGTAGTTAATTGTTGAACAACTAATTTTTTTGTGTTAAAATATTTTAGAGGACTAACCAAATGAAGGAAATACAATGAAAAATATGTTCCGGTTTATTGTTCTTTTTGCAGTATTGTCCGTTTCTTTTGTCTATGCTGCAGGGGATACACTGTCTTTTACCATAACTGTGACGGAAAATCTGCCGGACTGGGCGAATCTCCAGTATCCCGGTGGGGGAGCGGGAATCCTGGGAGAGGATTTTTTTATTTATGGACAGGTCTATGAACCGGGGGTAACCGATGCAACCGGTGAGGGGACAGCCATCACAGCCCAGGTGGGGATTTCCACAACCGATACCGATCCTTCCGGCACCGGGTGGACCTGGTACGAAGCCGCTTATAACACCGATTCCGGCAACAACGACGAATATATGCTGAATTTAAAAAATGTCATTACCGAAGCCGGGGTGTATTATATTGCCACACGTTATTCCCTGGATGGGACAAACTGGGTTTATGGCGGATACAGCGAAGACGGCGGCGGGTTTTGGGATGGATCCTCCTATGTGAGTATTCAGGTGACATTTGAACGGGGAAACAACGCACCGGTCCTGATAGCACCCGCAACCCTTGCCATGACCGAGGATATACCCTATCAGCTCACCCTCCGGGCTACAGATGCAGATGACGATCCCGTGTCTTTTGCCGTCTGGGGCGGATCAACGGAAACTGTTCAGCCTTCCCTGTCTCAGGATTCCATTCTCACACTGACACCGGCGGCGAATTTCTTTACCGGTCCCGGTGATACAATCCATATTTACGCACGGGCTTATGATGCCTTCCTTGGTGCCGATACGGTCCACATGAAAGTCACCGTGGCCAATGTCAACGATGTGCCTGTCATTGCCGCCCGGAACGATACATCCGCCCAGGAAGGGGAGACTCTCACATTTACCCTCACGGCTGAGGATGCAGATGGTGAAATCCTCACCTGGTCATCCCGGAATTTGCCGGATGGTGCCACGTTTACCGATCATGAGGATAATACGGCAACCTTTTCCTGGACTCCCAATTACGGTCAGGCCGGGGTGTATGAGGAAATCCTGTTTATTGTCACGGATGGTGAAGGCGCCAAAGGCGTAATGCGCGTATCTCCGCCCCGTCAAAGCAAATCGGGGATCGTCCGATGAAACACCTGGGAATACTCCTGCTCTTTTGTCTGTTCACGTTACCGGCAATGCTCTGGCCTGCCGCCGATACCCTCAGCATGACCATCACAATCCATCACGTGAGTGGATTTAATGACGCAGGCATACCTACCGATTTCCAGCTCCATACGCCCTATCCCAATCCCTTTAATCCGTCTGTGACCATTCAACTGGATATTCCGGAACAGAGCTATAGCCAGGTTCGCATTTTTGATGTTCAGGGGCGTGAAGTGGCAAAGCTTCATGTGGGGGATCTGGACGCTGGAAAGCATGAATGGATCTGGAATGGGGGAAATCTGGCGACGGGGATCTACCTTGTGCGTGTGACGACCGGGGAGTGGAGTGGAATGAGGAAGATGATTCTTTTGAAATAGTTGGCGGTAGGTGGGAGGATATTTTATGGGGAATGAATATGGGGAAAATTGAGCAGTTCACAGATTTGGAGGTTTGGAAGAATGCCCATGCCTTTGTTCTGGAGGCCTATCGGGTGACGGAAGGATTTCCAAAAACGGAAATGTACGGACTTACGTCACAGCTCAGGCGTGCGGCAGTGTCCGTTGCGGCCAATATCGCAGAGGGGGATTCAAAAAACAGGGACTTTCAGACAAAATGCGCTTTTTGAATATCAACCGGGGATCCCTGAAAGAGTGTCACTATTGCATCCTTCTATCCAGAGATTTGCAATATCTTGAGCACACAAAAAAATTGCAAAACATACTGGATAAAGTCGCCTGTCAACTCACCGCCTCCATCACCGCCCTCAAAAACAAAAAAATCTACCCCCTACCTCTACCAACGACCACATCCCACCTACCATATCTCCGAAAAGGAAAAAAATGAAACATAAACTCCTTCACATACTATGGCTTGCGATCCCAACACTTTTATCCGCAGATATCTATGAACCGGAAGGAATTAACATGCCCGGCGACTGGAATTCATGGGCAAATCCGCCAACGGTGATGGCACTGGCTAATGGAAATCAGACCACCGGTGGAAAAATCACCAAAATCACAACCGGTACGCCCCGCTGGCAGACAACCATCCATGTAGCAGAAAGCGGTGGGGATATCACAGGCGGATCATACAAATGGCTCTTTACCAGTGGACCCTCAGGTAATTATTTTTCCAATAAATGGGCTGGTGTCAGTATAACAATGAATACATTACAGACGTATACATTTAATACAGGTGCCGATAACAGCATAACTGTCATTAACGGAAAATGGTACACCGTAAACTGGGAAGACAAAGGATATACCGATACACGGGCCATCTTCATGGAAACATCGGAACAGCCCGCCGCCATCCTCACCGTCTCGCAAATTGGCACATCACGAGGGGATGGGAGCTATGTGACAGGGAATGAGAGTGATACGGTGTTTATTACGACGGATAAGGTGTTGAGTCCCGAAGAAAAACTCTATATCCGCTACGGGGTGAATGGTTTTGAGACGGACGGGTTTGTCCAGGCTGTTTCGGCAGGGGGGTCAGATTACTATGCCATCCTGCCCAACGACGCCGGCCGGGGGGATACAACCCACTATTACGCTCTGACCAGTACGCTGGTGTATACTGTCGGTGGCGATTTGGACAATCACACGGATCTTCTGACCCTGGCCCGGAACACCAACAGCGGCGCCAACTGGCAGGTTATTTCCAATGTGAACCGGCCGCCGGTAATTCAAACGGTCATCGGAGATCAGACCGTGGAAGCAGGCGAGACCCTTATACTGAACCTTACAGCCACCGATGCGGACGGGGATTCTCTTTCATGGAAGACCCTGGAAAAACCGGAAGGCGCGACGCTTATAGACAACGGGGACGGGACGGCGGTTTTTGCCTGGACACCCGGATCATCCGACACCGGCACTCACACCATAACACTGGTCGTGACCGATGCCACGGCGAAGTCCCAAACCCTCACAGTGAATCTGAAACAGGAATAAACTCCGCAAAAAAAGATTGTTTCACTCAAAAAATGAAAGTAAAATGATTAAGACAATGAAAATGAATTGAATGGAGGTGGATGATGAAGAGAGTATTGATTGTTGCAGTATTTTGTGTGAGCTTTATTTTCTCAAATTTATTTTCTCAGATACAATCTATAGGATCAGATGATGCTTCAAATTATTCTACGTGGCTTAATAGTAGCAATGAAGGATCAGGCTTTAACAATTGGGACTTATGGACTGTTAATGGTGGTGGACATTTCTTAGGAAATGCAGTATCTGATGGATTTGGTGATATTAACACCAGTGATAAAGCTTTTGGTATGTGGGGGAATCCTTCTGGCGAAAATAGTGCACATGCTCAAAGAACTTTTTTGAATTGGAACACTGGTTATATTTTTGAAATTGATATTGCTACAGCATATAGAAATGGTTATAAAGGTATAGATTTGTTTGATTCTGATTGGAATAATATTTGGAACTTCAATGTAGGAGATGATAAATACACAGCAGGTGGTGTTGTACAAGATTGGGTTTATTCTCAAACCTCAATTTTTCATTTAAAAGTAACTCAAGCGTTTGATGACATTTGGATTGAACTAACTCGTGGTAGTGATTCATATACAACAACAATATCTAACAAAACGTTATTAGCTTTTAAATTATATGTGGGATCTACAGCAGACGGGAATTCTTTAAACAACCTATATTTTAACAATTTAAGTGTAAAATACGACCAATCACTCCCCGTCACTCTCTCCTCTTTCACGGCCAAAGCGGTGAAAGGGAATGTGGTGCTGGAATGGGAAACAAGTGCAGAAGTCGAAAACCAAGGTTTTCTCCTTAGTCGCGAGGAACGAGGTGCGAGTAGCGAGACTATCATCGCCAGTTTTACCACCGATGATGCCCTGAAAGGGCAGGGGAGTACAACGGAAACGACCCATTACCGCTATGTGGATACGGGCGTGGAATTGGGAAAAACATACGTTTATACTTTGGCAGATGTGGATTATGAAGGCAAAGAAAACATCCTGGAAAAGGTTGAGGTTCAGGTTGGGGCCGAGGGCGCCGTGGTGGCCGATGGCTATGCCCTGAGCCCGCTCTATCCCAATCCCTTCAATGCCACTCTGACTATCCCCTTTACCCTCACCGAATCCATGAATGTTTCCATCGACCTCTACAGCATCACCGGGCAAAAAATGACGACCGTCGTAAACCGTGAATTTGGCGCCGGCTCATACAACTATTCCGTACAGGCCGACGACCTGGCTTCGGGTATTTACTTAGTAAGGACGTCGTTTAACGGCCGGAGTCACATGCAGAAA
>LGGY01000211.1 GCA_001509335.1 Fidelibacterota bacterium 46_43 | reverse complement strand
GGAAAAATGATTAGAAATATTTATTGCGGTAGTCGTGAATCTCTGCCTCTTCTTTGAGTTTCGAAAGAAAGGCTTCAATCACCTCTGTTTCTTTTTCTCTCCGGAGCCGTTGGCGGATAGATTCCTGTTGTACCAGAAATCCTTTGTCATCAAAGGCGCTTTTCTTCATGACCTGGATCAGTGTATATCCCCGGGATGTCTTAACCGGACCTACGATTTCATTTAAATCAGCCATGCGGATAAGATCATTGAATACCGGGCTATTTCTGAACTGTGCCGGTGGATTTTTCAGCGTAAAGGCTTCTTCACGGCCGAAAACCGTCAGGGAATTCTCTTCTTTCAACTCATAGAGATTTTTCTCTGTTTTGGCCAGTTCCAGGGCAATATTACGGCAGAGTTCATCTTTCTTTTTCTGCCGGAGTTGTCGTTCCAGCGTGGGCTTGAGTTCACTGAAAGATTGATATGATTCAGGTTTTTCCTCAATAATTTGGGCGACAATAATTTTATCCTGGGTTTCAAAAGGTTGTTCCGTAATGGATCCGGCTTTATTCCGGAAAGCCCACCGGGTCAGTTCGGGGACAAATCCGAGTCCGGGATAATAATAGTTATCTTCCGTAATGCCCATCCGGGTTGTATCTGCTTCAAGTTTATAATAGTTTAACGCTTTCTCAAAACCCTGATCTTCCGCATCAAAAATGAATATCCGGGCTTCGGAAGCAATATTATCCAGGGTGTTAGGACCAACATCCACTTTCAGAAGGATATGGGAAACCTTCACCTGTGGTTCACCATTTTCCACTTTCCGGTCCTCTACCCGAATCAAATGAAAACCAAAACGGGTTTCAACAGGTCCGATCACTTTGTTTAAAGGAGCATTAAAAGCGGCATCCTCAAAGGGTTTGACCATTTCACCTTTTTGTATATACCCCAGGCTTCCCCCTTCTGAAGCAGAGGGATCCTGAGAAAAAATTCTGGCCAGATCTTCAAAAGATTCGCCTTCTTCAAGACGGAGTAATATCTCGTCAATCTCTTTCCGGACAAGGAGGGTATCTTCCGAAGAGGGAACTTTCGACCAGCTGACATACTGAAGAATTTTTGTTTCCGGAATTTTGTATTCTTCTCTGTTCTGATTATAAAAGTCCCGTATTTCCTTGTCACTGATTTGAATGGTATCATTGGAAATTTTATTTGAAATAACCGTCAGATATTCAATATCATATTGGACTGTTTCATCTGCATATGCCTGGCGGACCTCTTCGTCGGTGACAATAACTGTGGAAGCCAGATGTTCATTCAGCTTTTCATAGGGGAGCATCCTCCGGATCTCTTCTTCGATGGGAACCCAGTTAATACCGTAGGGATTTGAAGGATCCCTGAGAATATTCACGTATTTCTGATAATCAAAAAGGCTGTCTGTTTGAAAAATTTCAGCCTGCCGGATATATGACGGGGGATTGTTTTCCAGGTAGAAATATACCTCTTCGTCAGTAGCTTCCAGTCCCAGTTTTTCAATTTCCTGCTGTATCAGAACTTCCTGAACCATATTTTCATAGACCTGATCCTGAAGTCGGACACGGGTCATGGCATCCAGTTCCTGTCCCGTCTGGGCTCTGTAGTAAGACATCTGTTGATTCAGGGCGGACATGTATTGTTCCAGGGTAATTTCTGTTCCGTTTACTTCCGCAATGACATTTTTTTGGTTTCGGGGACCATTGACGCCCATACCCCAACTAAAAAAAATTGTCGCCAGAAATGCGACAATCACGATCCCAAGGATGATAGACATTTTATCCCGCATTTGATTCATGACACCCATATAGTCGGTCTCCTGATAATATATTTTAAAAAGCGGGTTAATTTAAAGAAAGGTATAGCGTTTAGCAATTAATTATGGTGGAATGATTAAACGTTTAGCCGTTGAGAAAGGGAGACGGGATGAGGGGGTGGATTTGTGGGTTTACCCGAAAGATGGGATGATTGCCTGCTCCGTGAAAAGCAGTCGCCAGTCGGCAGTGGACAGTTGGTAGTCAGCAGCAGATTGATTCGATTGAATAGATTGATTTGATTGAATAGATTGGATGATTGATTTGATTGAAACACCGTGAAAAGGGACCCGGTTTATAGGAATATTTTACGAGGGGTTTGATTAGGGGATTGGCACTTTGCGGGCTCATCTTTGATTCCTTCCGCTTTATTGAGCACTAAATTATCAATCCCTTCTTACCTTGTAAAGACGGGGATCACCGAATGCTTACCACTATACTGCAGAAATACCAAAGATTCAGGATGCCATGTAACCTGTTATTAAAGTATTGAAATATATGAAACTGCTTATTACCTTAAAACATGAGATATTTAGCCCTCTTATTCACCACAACAGTTTTCCAGCTCCAAAATGTTCAACGAATGCTTTGAAGTAGCCTGTATACGTCTTGATTGTATGCTCACTATATTGCCTCTGTATGAGCAATCGATGATAGTGTGCTAAAATTTCGTTCCCGTTATCCATAGCCATTTTCAAGTCCGTTGGAATAATATAGGTGAGTGGCGAAACAACCAAGTCCCTTTTCCGTTGTTCATCAGAATCTCCCCGCTCACGACAGGCTCACGAGTGATTTCAGACCTGATTTGAGGATGGAGGGCAGGGAATATTTGGGTATGGCGGTGATGTCATAGGCTGAATCGTGAACAATGGCCTGCGCCACCCGCTGACCGCTCATAATAGCCGCCCGAATGCCTTCACCCATGTCATAAGTGGCCAGTGACGCCGCATCCCCGGCCAGAAAGGCATTCTCATGCCGCACACGTTGCGGCCGGCCGCGCCGGTAATAATAATGTCCTACCGGCCTGCGCGTGTAATCCCGTAATAACCCCGCCTCCTCAAGCCGCTGCTGCAGCAAATCCCAGTGTTGTTTCAGCGTCTCGCCCTTTTGTTTTAAGGATACGGCCAGACCGCCGATGCCGAAATTCACATAGCCATCGGTTTTGGGAACAAACCAGGCGTAGCCGGGCAGGTCATTTTCAGAAAACCAGAGCCGGCATTGAGGGTCCGTGGTCCGATACGGAAATTCGTCTTCCCGGGCGATGACCAGGGCATCGGCATCCCGGGGAGCGGTTGATTGGAAAAAAGTGCGGTACACCGGACAATGGGTCCCGCCGGCACCTACCAGATTTTTTCCAAAAAACTTTCCGTCAATTTCATACCCGCCCGACCGGGTAACGATGGTCTTAACCTCGTGATTCACTACCGTGGCGCCGGAGCGGTTTAACAGCCATTCATCAAACTCGTACCGGCGAATGGCATATTGGCGCACGGGCAGTTTGAATTTGGCGCGGGGAAATTCAATCCGGAAGGAGCGGAAGGTGGTCAAACCGTGGGGATAGTCGGCGGGATTCACCTTTAAGGCCTGAAAAATTTCCGGTGTAATCCAGCCGGCACAGGGTTTGGATCTGGGGAAGGTGGCTTTGTCCAGCACCAGACAATCCACACCATTCTGTCTTAAGGCCCCGGCGCAGGCGGCTCCGGCCGGACCGCCGCCCACAATGAGCACTTCTGTTTTTTGGTATGACATCGCTGTTGATTAACTCAATCGACAATCCGGTTGCGGTGTCCCTGTCCGGGTGAACACGATTTGCCAGAGCTGGATATTGCGCGCCCGGAAACTCCCGGCGCTGCTGAGCAGATAGTACCGCCACATGCGATAAAAACGCTCGTCATAGTGCGATTTCAGCTCCGGCCAGCCATTTTCAAAATGGGCGTGCCAGGCCATGAGGGTTTTGTCGTAATCGGGTCCGAAATTATGCCAATCCTCCATGACGAAATGCTTTTCCAGCGCCATTCCCAATTGAGCAATGGAGGGCAGCATGCCATTGGGAAAAATGTACTTATCGGTCCAGGCATTGGTGGAATGGGTACTTCGATTCCCGCCAATGGTGTGCACGAACCCGATGCCGCCGGGTTTGAGACACCGATTCACCACATCCATGTAAGTGGCGTAATTTTTATAGCCCACATGTTCCATAATGCCGATGGAAATCACCGCGTCATACTGCCCTGAAACCTCCCGGTAATCCTGAAGCTTCAGCTCAACCGGCAGTCCCTTACACCGTTCCATGCCCAGGGCCACCTGTTCCTTTGAAACGGTGACACCGGTGACCCGGGTGCCATATTTTTCCGCCGCATATTGGGCAAAACTGCCCCAGCCGCAGCCCAGTTCCAGCACCTCCATACCCGGTTCCAGACCGATTTTCCGGCAGACCAAGTCCAGCTTGGCTTCCTGGGCTTCGTCCAGATTGGAAGCATTTTTCCAGTAGGCGCAGGTGTAATTCATGCGGCGATCCAGCATGGCTATATAGAGGTCATTCCCCAGATCATAATGCTGCTGACCCACCTGAAAAGCCCGTTTGCTGATTTGCCGGTTGAACAATTTGGATTTCAACACATGCAAACCAATGCGCCAGTTACCCTTCACCTTTTCATCCAGATTGGCGCGCAGCACCCGGTCGATGAGCTGGTCAATGGCGTGGCAATCCCACCAGCCGTCCATGTAGGATTCGCCCAGACCCAGGTTGGCATTGTGCAGTACCCGGTTGTAAAAATTGGGGTTATGGATTTGAATATCCCAGGCTTGAGAACCATTCACCTCAATCCCGGCGGTGGCTAATAAATCCCGAATAATTTTTTCTGATTTAGATGCCATGGTTACCTCCAATTCTCAATGATCACTGCGGGCAGTTGCGCCCGGTCTCATCAGTTTTCCTAATGGTAATGGTTTGATTCGAGAAAATGTAAGCCCTGT
>LGGY01000132.1 GCA_001509335.1 Fidelibacterota bacterium 46_43 | reverse complement strand
AGGCATCGATGACTGATTGGGCCGGGTGGTTTCAGCCTCGTACTGTCTGCCGGGCCAGACCATGGGTTTCCGGCTACAGGGGTCATTGGCACCCCACATTCCGGCTTCGTCTCCGTAATAGATCATGGGAGCCCCTACAAATGTCATTTGCAGCACAATCATCTGCCGGTGAATTTTTAAGGTTTCTTTATCTTCGGGAGGCCGGATGTTATAATGGGGATTGTGAGCCTGGGATTTTCCAAAAAATTCACCCCAGTTTTCAAATTTTCCGATATCGGGATTGGCCAGGGCGCTGAGGAGACGCTGGGTATCGTGGGAATCGTACAGATTTTGCATGACATAGAGTGTTTCAAGGGGATAGGTATTCAACAGGGAATCCAGATCCCGGGCAAAACGGACCGGTGTGATTTTATCCCGGCGGTTTACAAAATATTTGTGGGCAATGAACGCAAAATTGTAATTCATCACCGCATCGAATTCATCCCCCTGTAAATATGGGAGTACTTTTTCCGGCGGGTCAATAATTTCAGCCGTGAGATAGGCTTCGGAGTTGATGGCTTTCACATGACTTCGCCAGGCTTTCCAAAAGGGATGTCCCACACAAAAGGCCACATCCAGACGCCAGCCGTCTATGCCGTCAGATGGATCGCCGTCCCCATTCGGGTCCATCCATCGGCGGGTTGCTTCAAAAATATACTGCCGGGGCCCCTCAACAATCCCGTTTTCATCCTCGCGGAGTTCGGGCAATTCCGCCACGCCAAACCATCCTTCATAGGTAAAAGGAGCTCCCAAAAATCCCGGAGTATCCCAGTCTGTCACACTAAACCATTCCAGGTACGCAGATTTTTTCCCGTTTTTTAAAAGATCCTGAAAGGCAAAACTTGTGATTCCCATGTGGTTGAATACACCGTCGAAAATGATTCGGATGTTCCGTCGATGGGCTTCTTTGATCAGTTTCAAAACTAATTGATCTGCTTCTGTCCAAATCCAGGTGGAAGGCTCAACCGGGTTCTCCCCGGCCATGCGCTGAAGATCTCCTTCCGGATCGGGTCCAAAGTGGACATCAATATGATGGTAACAGGCGCCATCGTATTTATGAAGGCTGGGTGCCTGAAAAACAGGATTCAGGTATATGGCGCCGATTCCCAGATCCTCCAGATAATCCAGTTTATTGATAATTCCCTGTAAATCACCGCCGTAACGCCGGCGTTGGATATTGAACCAGATATCTTTTCCATTCTCCTTTTCCCAGGGTTGGAGTTTGTACCAGTCTGCCGTCCAGGGAGATAATTGCCAGGGGGATTCGGCGTCGTGGGGCCAGGCACCTCTTAGTGACTCCTTGTCCGGATCATTTCCCGAATCTCCGTTTTCGAAACGATCCGGAAAAATCTGATACCATACGACCTTTGATGCCCATGAAGGGACCTGTTTGAAAAAAGAGTTTTCATCCATCATGCTTTCCTTCTGTTTCGGCTGACAGCCCAGGAGAAAAAGTACTATTATGAGAGCCGGAATGTTACAACGGGCCATTTTTATCCTCTGCTTTGAATGATCAAAAACCGGAAAAATATCTGATAGTTTTCAAAATGAAACCGATCAAATCCCGGGCCACTTCTCAGGGAAAACTCACCATACCAAGGGCCGATTTCCATCCAGGTGGTGATGCCGATACCGGCTTCTGAAAGCCCCGATTTTCTGTAAACCGGACCCTGCCGGTAGGATGACAGATTAAATCCCGTATAGACCGATAAAATCCAGGGCGTTTTCCAGTCCACCAGCCATTGAATTTTACCTAATCCGTACATACGTCCAGCCAGAGGATCCAAATCTGCCGTGAATTGCCACCGGAAAGGGGAAGTATGACTGATGGTGCATTTCAGGGAAGAGGTAAGGGAATCGGTCCGGCCCCACCACCCCAGGCTCCACTCGGGCTGTATTCCCAGGGATGAAAAAGATGTGTAGAATCCTCCGTATGCAGTCAGATCCCATGCGCCGCCACCCAGACTGAAATCTGCACCGGTGTACCATGGTGCCTTTCCGGGGTATAAGGTCATCCCCGGACGGATAACCAGACCGCGCCCCATCCGGTGTCCATATTCCTGTCGGGGGGATTCAATGGATAAATTGATATCATAGTCTATACAATCTGCTGCTTCCGGTATAATAAGAAGTAAAATGAGGAGGTATGCACAGATACGTTTCATATTAATGGAATTTAGAATCTTCCGCCTTCAGGAAAAATGAAAAACCGGCTGAAAAGAAAAATGCCGATGCGTTGCACACCGGCATTTTTCAACACAGGAGGGAACCTGAGAAGAAATATTTCAAAACCCTTTCGGGATTTATCCCTCAAACGCAGTATGAATATACCTATTTTTCGTTTTAAAGTGCAATAGTTCTTTTAAAAATATTTCTACCTTCTCTTTGGGGGATCGGGTTAAATTCCCGGGATACTTGATGACAAGGCATGAGATACCCGGGATGTTGTTCCCCTCCCCTTCCCTCTTGAAAAGGAGTTTTCATGTTTCAGAATGTTTCTTCCTGGCTGATGTTTGGCTTGTTTTTTCTTATCATTACCCTTTTCCTGGGCCTTGCCGATTTTTTACTCCGCCTGTTTCGGGTACATCCCCATACCACACGGCGGATTGTCCATATTCTTGTAGGGATACTGGTTTGTTTTTCCCCCATTTTTTTTCAGCATTCCCTGCCGGTTGCAACACTGGCCGGGGTTTTTATACTTGTCAACTCTTTCGGTATCCGCTACGGATTATTGAAGGGCATCCACGAAACAGATCGTGTCAGCTATGGGACAGTTTATTTTCCCATCTCATTCCTGATTCTTGTTCTCTGGTTCTGGGATAAAGATCCGGCTATTTTGCTAACGGCGATGCTGATCATGACCTTCGGCGATCCTGTTGCCAGCTGGGTGGGAGAATCCCGTAAACACCCCGTATCTTTTAAAATCTGGTCCGATAAAAAATCCCTCCAGGGAAGCATGGCTATGTTTGTGACCTCTTTTCTTGTGGCGGTAACAGGGATGTATTTTTTCCGCCGTTTTTTCGGACCGGAAATCCCCTGGAACACAGCAGTCCTTTTTGGGTTTTTTACAGCAGTATACGCGGCGGCCTCGGAAACCATTTCTCACGAGGGGACCGACAATCTGATGGTTCCCCTGGGAAGTGCCGTGATTCTGGATTTTCTTTATACCGGCAGTCCGGCCATGCAACATCAACTCATGCTCTGGATGATACTAACCGCCGGAATTGCCTGGCTTGCCTGGAAAGCAAAAACCCTTTCCCTGAGCGGTGCCGTGGGAGCCTGGCTTCTGGGAACAGTTGTCTTTGGTATTGGCGGGCTGGAATGGATGTTCCCCATGATTTTCTTCTTTGTGACTTCCAGCCTTTTTACCACAATAGGGAAACGGCATAAGAAAATTCTTGAAACGGTTTTTGAAAAAGGGGGGCAGCGGGATATTTTCCAGGTTTTTGCCAATGGAGGTGTGGGAATGCTTGCCACTCTCGGGTTCTACTTTACCCGGCATCCGGTCTGGTATATGATATTTCTGGGGAGTATCGCCGCCGCAACCGCCGATACCTGGGCTACAGAACTGGGTACATTCAGTAAACGTCCGCCGGTCAGTATCCTCAATTTTAAAAAAGTGGAAATGGGAACGTCCGGTGGTATCACACCCCTGGGGACTTTTGGTGCTCTGTTAGGATCTCTCTCCGTGGTGTTGATCGGCTGGTTTATGTGGAGATGGCGACAAGTGGATTTTCTCACCCTGGAACATATTCTCATCATGACCCTCGCCGGCTTCTTCGGGTCTGTAGCCGATTCCATTTTAGGGGCTACTGTCCAGGCCCAGTACCGGTGTCCTGCCTGTGGAAAAGTCACAGAAAAAAAAGATCATTGCTCTGAGAAAAATATCCCCCTGATCCGGGGCTGTCGACCCATGAATAATGACCGGGTCAATCTTTTGTGTACGCTCACAGGTGGCCTGTTTGCTGCTTTAGCCCTTTTGTTCTGATGAACTTCGAATAAAAAACAATCAGTCTATTTCATAAAAAGCATTTTCAGTGTGTACATCGCATAGTCCGTTTCCATCCTGCAAAAATAAATCCCCGAAGGGTGCCCTGTTCCCTGAAAAGTCACACGATATATCCCCGGTGAAAATACGTCATCCACAAGAGTCTTTACAAGATCTCCCTGAATGTTGTATATCAGGATTTTTACAACCGTGTGTTTTTGTACACTGAAGCGAATTCGGGTTTCTGCATTGAAGGGATTGGGATAGTTGGGATAGAGTTCCGTTGTCATGGGAATCCCAGGGGTTTGAATGGTTTGGATAAATGATTCCAGTTCTGTACCTACAACGGTTAATAAAGGGGTTTTACCGTCGATTTGATCTTGTCCAATCGCCCAGATGATGGTTCCGGCCAGTCCGTGATTCAGAATATAGCTGCATTTTTCTGTTATAGACTCCTGGTCGTCAAAGCTGATGATATGAGTTTGATTGGGATGCCTTAGCCAGGGTGTTTTTGTTTCTTCATCCCAATGGCGGATCCATCCTTCTTTCAAAAGAGGCTCAATTTCATAGTAACGGCGCTGGGTGCCACCTGTACTCGTCCCAAAGAGGGAAGAGGCTTGAAATTCCCATCCGTAAAAAGGAATTCCGATGCACAATTTTTCCGGGGGGACTCCTTTATCGTTCAGATAATGTTTCACGGAGCGGTCAATCCAGCCCTGATCCGTTGTGCTGATGCTGCCGTATAAAGGTGCATTGGGACCTGCTTTGTTTGTCCAGCTGCCGTAATAATCGTAGGTCATTACACCTACCCAGTCCAAAATCTGATTCATCACCGGCCAGTTATACCGGTTGTTCGCATCGGTGGAGGGTGCTGCGATACTTAATAGCAGTGGGGGATTTTGGGATGCAAAGGAGTCATACAGTTCCTGAAAAAGAAGAGTTGTGTATTTTTCTTTATCCGGAGGAGGATATTCCCAGTCGATATCTGCGCCATTATAACCGTTCTCAAGACAAAACCGGGTCAGGTTTTCTACAAAGGCCTTCCGTGCGATGGAATCTGAAGCCATGACGGCAAAACGGGGTGTTCTTGCCGGATCCCAACCACCGACGGAAATGGATATTTTTACCTGATGGTCATGACAGGCCCGGATCAGTTCAGGATCTTCTGTAAATCCACTGAAATCCAGGCGACCATCTTCCCGGGGAAATATAAATGCATGACACAGATGGGTCAGGTGTTCAAAAGGAATTTGCGTGTGGGGATTTTCTCATCAAATTGAACCTTCTGTTAAGAAGAGTTTGTTTTAATTCAAATTTAAGGATTATCCGGAAAAAATGGATGATTATGTAAAAATTTATTAAACGTAATGAGTTCTTTATCAGATGGTTGTGTATTTCTATCCTCGTGAAAATGATCGCTGGGAATATGGTATTATAAGAATATATAATTTACAATATAATCTTGACAAATATGATTAGGACATGTATCTTACCCCCGGGGTGGGGGGCGTCATCTAACCGAAATCATATATTCCATCTCTCCTATAGTCCCGGTACGAAATCAAAATAATCCTATTCATCCTATTAAAGAAGTTAGAAGCTGGAAGCTGGAAGTTCGCGTCGCTGCGCTCCTGGCGAATCAATCGAATCAATCTGCTGTCGACTGTCCACTGCCAACTGAAAAAGTGACGCGTAATGTGTGACAAGTGGTCCAATTCCCCAATCAAACCAATCAAATCAATCCCCCAATCATCCAATCCAATCAATCTATTCAATCGAATGCCGACTGTTCACTGTTGACTGTCGACTGTTTTTCACGGGGCAGGCAATCGACTACTGACTGCCCGTCAACATTTCTCTTTTATTCTATCCTCTGAAAAGTTTCTTTATATTGCACCATTATCGTCTGATCAATGATTGGAGGAAAAGATGATTAGAAAATGTGTGAGCTGTATGATCCTGCTGGCCGGATTTTTTGCTTTGAACCTTGAAGGAAATACCAGTCCGGTCCATTTGAATGGTAAACCTGTCAATAACCAACTGATCACCCGGGATCACACCGATTCAGCCCCGCTCGTTCACCGGTCTGGCTGGCAGAGAATATTGTCTGTGGCGATGAATTTATCCTGACGGGTCAGTCCAATTCACACCGTACTTTTGTTTCCGAAACCCGGCAGAACAATTTTTGCCGGACCTTCGGTGTGAAAACCACAAACTTTAATGATGATGTTTACAATCCTGCAGATACTCTGTGGACTTTGTTTCCTCTACTGGACCCAATGGAGGATCTATGGGACTTGCTCTGCAACGTAAAATCATGGGAGAGGAAGAAATTCCAACCTGCCTGTTTAATGGCGGAACCGGTGGCAGTTTAATCAGTGAGCACTTCAAAAATGAAGATAACCCCGAAGATCTGATTACAATTTATGGCAAATTGCTTTACCGGGTCAGGAAATGTGTTGTGATCAAATATAGCGTCAATCATGAATATCCATTCCTCCGTTTTCCATGAGGAGAAACATTTAACCAACAAAAGGTTATAACCCTAATATGAATAACAGACATACACCGCTGAAAAAAATCTGGTTCCGCGGATTTCTTTATTTTTTCCTCATCCTGATGCTTCTGAGTGCCGGATGTGAAAATGGAGGGAATACGGCTCCGGAAACATCCGGGGAAGGATTGACCTATCTTGAAAGCCTTTGTGATTCAGTAGCTGAGCAGACACCCGTTCCGGGAATTATTGCCGGTTACTGGTCAGACAGCTCCCAAACAGCCTGGGAATATGCCACGGGATTTGCTGATCTGGTGGAAGAAACACCCATGGAAACGGACATGTATTTTCGGATAGCCAGTATTACCAAAACCATGGTCAATACTGTTCTGTTTCAGCTGATTGATGATGGCTTATTATCCATGGGGGATACACTGTCCCAATTCAGACCGGATATCCACCGGAGTCATTCTATCACATTGCTAATGTTATCAGATATGACGAGCGGCATCGCTGATTATTCCACACACCCCCGTTTTATGGAAATGACACTGGTGGATCCCCTCCATGTGTGGCCCCCCGATTCCCTGATAGCCCTGGGTACTTCATTAACCCCCTTATCCGAACCGGGGGAAACCTGGCATTACAGCAATACCAATACCGTTATCCTGGGACGCATTATTGAGCAAATGACCGGAAGAACACTTTCAGAAGAATTGAACAACCGGATTTTTGAACCGTGCGGGTTATTTCATACCTCATTTCCCGAGTCAGGTAATGATATGCCTGAACCTCATCCCAAAGGGTATTATATCGGTGAAGCATGGCTACCTTTCGACTGGTCGGAATCCTATGATATCTCCGTCGCCTGGGCTGCAGGTGCTGTGATTTCCACGCTTCAGGATTTGCGGGTATATGCCGCATGTCTTACAGACGGAGCACTTCTTTCCACGGAAAGCCACACCTTTCGCATGAGTCATGAAGTGCCGACAACAATTGAGGGGGGATATTATGGTCCCGGTATCCTTCGCTATGAATCCTGGTATGGCCACCTGGGTGGGCTTCCGGGTTTTACATCCGTAATGCTTAGAAATCCCCAAACAGCTGAAACTATTATCATTTTTTATAACGCCCAGCTAACCAATCATCAACCTGCCGATCTGGCGAAAAAGATGATCGATTATCTGTCAAAATCTCCACTTGCCGGTTCCAGTCCTGATTAAGACTTTCGACTTACACGTTGAAAGCGTATATTTACGGGTTAATTAACTTTGAAAATGATGAAAACAATGAAAAAGAAAATATTTCTCTCCACGTTAACTATCTTATTGTTGGCAACTGCCATCTTTTACCCTAAAATCTCTGCTTCCGTTGATGATTTATATCTGAAAATTGCAGTTATGAATGACATCATTTCTATCATCAACGAAAGTTATGTGGATGAGGTAGACTGGGCCAAAACGATGGAAGGGGCATACCGAGGGATGCTGGAAGAGCTGGATCCCCACTCTGTCTACATCAATAAGGATAAACTGAAAACTGTCAAAGAGGAATTTCAGGGAAACTTTCAGGGGATTGGCATTGAGTTTGATATTATTGATGGATATATAACGGTTATATCTCCCATTGTAGGTACTCCTTCCGAAAGGGTGGGATTGCAATCCGGGGATAAATTCCTGAAGATTAATGGTGAATCAGCGTATAAAATCACTCAGGAAGAAACCTTTAAGAAACTCAGGGGACCCAAGGGGACATCCGTTACCCTGACAGTAAAACGGGTGGGAGAAGAAGAACCGTTTGAAGTGGAAATTATCCGGGATGACATTCCCATTTACTCCGTCCTTGCCCATTTTCTTATTGAGGAAAACGTGGGGTATATCCTGGTAAACCGTTTTTCTCAAAAGACAGCCGAAGAATTTTCTGATGCCCTCCACGATTTAAAAGCACAGGGCATGGAGTCTTTAATCATTGATTTACGCTATAATGGCGGGGGATATATGAACGAAGCGGTGGAAATGCTGGATCATTTTCTGAATGCCGGTGATATGATCGTCTATACCAAAGGCCGTTTACCCAATGCCAACGAAGAATTTTATGCCACGGGGAAAGGTGAGTTTAAAGACCTGCCTGTTGTGGTTATGATCAACCGGGGTTCAGCCAGTGCTTCGGAAATTGTCAGTGGAGCCCTTCAGGATCTGGACCGGGGTATGATTATTGGGGAGACGAGTTTTGGAAAGGGGCTTGTTCAGCGTCAGTGGCCCTTGAAAGACGGATCAGCTGTCCGGGTGACCGTTGCCCGATACTATACACCATCCGGCAGATTGATTCAGCGTCCATACGACAATGGACTTCAGGATTACTATGAATCCATTATATTGGCAGATGAATCCGATTCAACAGCTTTGGAGACAACGGGTAAACCGGTATATAAAACCAAAGCCGGAAGAACCGTTTACGGAGGCGGAGGTATTACACCCGATGTGCTGGTCAAAAGACATCTGAACCTGTCAAAGCCTACCTTAAAGGTCTTTCAGCACAGCGACCGGCTCTTTTTTAAATTTGCCCAGGAATTAAGTAAAGAGTATCCCAGTCCCCCTGCTGATGCCGAGGACTTTATCTTTAATGGGGACCTTCCTGAAAATTATCTTGAAGATTTTCTTTCTTTTATAGGGGATAAAGTTGAATCTTTGGTCCTTGAAGACCTGCAAAAAGATAAAGATTATGTTGAGATGCAACTGAAATCGGAGATGGCCAAAATGTGGTGGGGGAACAACGCATTTTACAAGGCGCGCCTCCTTGCCGACAATCAGTTTGAAGCTGCGCTGGAGCACATCCCCGATGCTAAAGCACTGCCGGGATTAAAGCCCTAAGCCATGTTAAAAAGAATTGACATTAAACATTGCTTTGAGTAAAATGACTAGCAATGATGTTTGACACAACTTTTCAATTAAGATCGGAGGTTCATATCCATGGTTGAATTATTTGTAAAGGGCGGTCCGTTTATGCCCTGGATACTTGGTGTGTTCATTTTTGGACTCATCATTGTATTTGAACGGTTTTATTCTCTTACGGCTGCCGAACTCAGAACCCGCTCATTCCTGAAGAAAATTGAAACGATTCTCAGGGAAGAAGGCCCGGAAACGGCAAAGGAAGAATGCGAAAAATCCAGCAGTCCGGTTGCAGCGATTTATCATGAAGCTCTTAGCCGTTTGGATCAGGGGCTGGAACGGGTGGAAAAAGTGATTGATTCTGCCGGCGCTCTGGAAATGGCTTTTCTGGAAAAGAATCAGATCTGGCTTACCACCGTTGTGACCATTGCTCCCATGCTTGGATTTATCGGAACGGTGTCCGGTATGGTCGGGGCCTTTAACGATGTGGCTGCTGCCAATGATATTTCCCCTGCCATTGTGGCCAGCGGTATTTCTGAAGCGCTCCTGACAACGCTATTCGGACTTATTGTGGCTGTGATAATCTCCATTTTTCAGAACTGGTTTATGAGCCGGATTGACAAAATGGTCATCGACCTTGAAAAAAGTGCCGTAACCCTTGTGGATGTATTATCTGAAAAAATGAAAAAATAAGACCGGATTAAATCTATGCTTGTAAAAAAAAGAAAACGTAAAGAAGCGGAAATCCCCTCGTCATCCATGTCCGATATTGCTTTTTTGCTCCTGGTCTTTTTTCTTCTGGTCTCCACCATCGATCCGGATAAGGGGATTGGATTTATCCTGCCGGGTAAAGGCGGCGAATTTAAAGTAAATCCCAAAAATATTACGAATGTCCTGGTGAATGCTGCCGGACAGGTCCTAATGAATGATAAAGAGGTTCAGCCCCGGGATATCAGCCGGGAAGCCCAACGGCTTCTTTCCCAAAATCCCCTTATGATTTTTTCTGTCCAAACGGCGGAAAACACAAAATACCAGGATTACATTGTAGTGATAGATCAGTTGAAATTGGCGAATGCTACCCGTATTTCCATCGCTGATTCGGAATAAATAAGGCAATATTATGGCGATAAAAAAAACTACAAAACTCAAGTCTGAAATTCCCACGTCATCCATGCCTGATATTATTTTCATGTTGTTGATCTTTTTCATGATGACAACAACCATGCGCCAGTTTGAAGGATTGAAAGTGATTCTTCCTCAGGCCCGTAAGATAGAAAAAGTGGAAACCAAAAGGCATGTATCCTTCATTTTTGTCGGACGTGATGGCGTGATATCTATCGATGACAAACTGATTCAGCCGAATGATGTAAGTAAGGTTATGTATTCCAAACGTGTGGCCGATCCCCAGCTGATCGTATCCATCAGGGCGGACCGGAATGTGCAGATGGGGGTTATCTCTCATATTCATAATGAACTCCGTGAAGCCGATGCGCTTCGGGTGAATTATTCGGCCACTACAGGTAATTACTAATGGAGTACAGTCAATGTCTGTAAAACAATTTGAAAGATTCAAAGAACGGTCCACGTTTATCGCGGAAGTATCCAGTACTCTGGTGGTTTTTCTCCTAATTCTGGTCTTTTATTTTGCACCGAAATTTGAATCTAATTCCACTATCGAATCCACAGGGCCTCAGATCCAGATTGAAGTGATGGATATCCCGCCCACACAGCAGATTCAACAATCCGCACCTCCCCAGCGGCCTACGGTTCCCGTTATGAGTGAGGATGAAGAGATTGCGGAAGATATTACTATGGAAGAACTGGATTTTGAGGATTTTGAACTGATGGATGCACCACCTCCGCCACCGGAGGAAAACGATGAAGAATCCGGCCCCAGAGTCCGGTTTATCCCTTATGATGAACCTCCCGAGCCTATCGGCGGTGCCAATGCCATCCTCCGTAATATTGTATATCCGGAAATTGCCCGGGAAGCACAGATCGAAGGAACAGTCATTGTCCAGGCCTTTGTGAATGAAAAAGGTGTGGTGACTGATTGTGTGATTATGAAAGGTATTCCCAATACCGGTCTTGATGAAGCGGCTATTGAAGCAATTAAAAAAACACGGTTTAAACCGGCAAAACAGCGAGACCGTAACGTAGGCGTCTGGATCGCAATCCCTGTCGTCTTTAAACTGAAATAATCCGTCCACTTGATGGCGGATATCTGTTTACATAAAGCACACTTGGATTTCTGAGTGTGCTTTTTACATTTTAAGGAGTGATAAAAATGAAAGAAGACCTGAAAGTACTGTTAGACCTGCTGAAAGAGTATGCCAAAGCCGAATCGGTTCAGGCACTGGCCCAGTGGGATCAGGAAACCTATTTGCCGGAAGGAGCCGGCGAATTTCGAAGCGAACAACTGGCATGGCTCAGCGCCCTGGCCCATGAAATTCATACGGGTAAGCGGTTTAAAAATGCCCTTGAAAAACTGGTGGATCTGAATACAGGATATGTTCTGAATGACGAAAGTGATGAAGAAATAAACAGACTCTTGCACCTGGTTTGGAAAGATTATCACTATGCATCGGTTCTTCCGGCTTCATTTGTCGAGGAATTTTCCAGGCTGACCTCCCAGTCCCAGCAGGTTTGGGTTAAAGCCCGGGTAGATAACGATTTCAAAACCTTTCAACCCTATCTTGAAAGAATTGTGGATTTGTGCCGTAAACAGGCGGATTATTACAGATATACCACAACTCCTTATGATGCCCTGATGGAACAATATGAACCGGGGATGACAACAGAGACGGTCTCCGCTCTTTTTTCTGAATTGAAAGAGGGATTAATCAAGCTTCTCGATAAGATTAAAAATTCCGGAGACAAACCGGATGATCATCTTCTGAAGAAGTCTTTTGATACGGCCCATCAATGGGCTTTCGGAATTGAAGTGATTCAGAAACTGGGATATGATATGTCAAGAGGGCGTCAGGATCGCTCCGCCCATCCCTTTACTACAGGATTCCATCCGACAGATGTACGGATCACGACACGTGTCTTTGAAAATGATATGAAATCTGCCTTTTTCTCAACCATCCATGAAGCCGGTCATGCCATGTATGAACAGGGGATTCCGATTGAGCATTTCGGTACACCATTTGGTCAGGCTGCCAGCTATGGTATCCATGAAAGCCAGTCCCGCCTGTGGGAAAATATGATCGGCAGAAGCCTCTCTTTCTGGAACTATTTCTATCCCCGCCTGAAAGAGCTCTTTCCTGTACTCCAAAATACTTCGGTTGATGATTTTTATCGCATGATTAATACGGTGGAGCCGTCCCTGATCCGGGTGGAAGCCGATGAGGTGACTTATTCCCTCCATATCATGCTTCGGTTTGAAATCGAAAAAATGCTGATCAATGACGGGCTCAAGGTTTCCGATTTACCGGAAATCTGGAATGAAAAAATGAAAGAATATCTGGGGGTTGTCCCGCCGGATGATAAAATGGGTGTGATGCAGGATGTCCACTGGTCCATGGGAGCTGTGGGGTATTTTCCTTCCTACGCCCTGGGAAATCTCTATGCGGCCCAGTTTCTCAATCAGGCCGTGAAGGACCATCCCGGTTTATGGGAAACGATCCGGGCAGGGGAATTTACAATCCTCCTGAACTGGCTGAGAAAAAATGTTCATACGATGGGCCGCCGCAAGGATCCTCTGGATCTTGTGAAATCAGTGACAGGTGAAAAATTATCCCCCCAACCCTTCCTGAAGTATCTGAATGAAAAATATAAAGTGATTTATAAATTATCATAAATTTAAAATGAATCAAATATCCCGCCTGGCAGAACGTTTGAAAAGGAACTCTTTCTTGTTTCATTCCACGCTCTTTGGTAACTTCAAATGCTTTGAAAAATGGGCAGGGTTCCGTTTGAAAGCAGCTGTCAATCAAATAGTAAATGTGGATATATGCCGTATGACGGACAGTGTTCGAAAAATGGCCGATGACACTAAAAAGATAAGGAAGGAAGTATCGCAGGTATGGCAAGTAATAATATTGTAATCGGCATTGCAGGCTCCGGCGGGGATGGTGTGATCAGTGCCGGAGAAATTCTGGTCAATGCAGCATCCAGTGACGGATTGTTTGTCTTTATGCTGAAAAGCTTTGGGGCGCAGATCCGCGGAGGCGAAAGCTCCGTACGGGTCCGGATGAGTAGTGAACCCGTGGCGACCCAGGGAGATAAACTGGATATTCTGGTTGTTCTCAGCTGGAAAGACTATCTGAAATTTCAGTCTGAAATGCTACTGGAAGATCATGTGGTGATCCTCAGCGATTTGGAAGATTCGTTCCCTGAAGAGAATATTCCGATATCTGCTGATAAATTAAAGAATTGGTATAAAATCCCCTTTAATCAACTGGCAACAAATTCAGCCGGGACATCCCTGGCGAAAAACATTGCCATGCTTGGGGTGATATCGGAACTTTTCAATCTGCCGAAAACTGCCTTGAAAGAATCGATTAAGAAAAAATTCAGCGGGAAACGGGAAGATGTCATTGAAAAGAACCTCAGTGCCCTGAAAGCAGGCCAGGATTATGTAAAAAAAGAGATTAAAAAAAAGGATTCCATCCTTTTTGAATATACACCGGGAGAGCCTCGTATTGTCATGGAAGGAAATGAAGCGACGGCTTTCGGCGCTCTCTATGCCGGTGTGGAATTTTATGCCGGTTATCCTATCACGCCTTCTACGGAAATCATGCACTGGCTGTCGGTCTATCTTCCCCGCTACAATGGCGTGGT
The DNA here is from genome assembly GCA_001509335.1 of Fidelibacterota bacterium 46_43. Taxonomy (GTDB): domain Bacteria; phylum Fidelibacterota; class Fidelibacteria; order Fidelibacterales; family Fidelibacteraceae; genus Fidelibacter. The sequence continues at coordinate 15,263 of LGGY01000132.1, read as the reverse complement.
GATTCAGATGGAGGATGAACTGGCATCAATCAATGCTGTGGTGGGTGCCAGTTTTGCAGGCCGTAAGGCGATGACCGCCACATCCGGCCCGGGGATGTCCCTCATGGCAGAAGGGATTGGGCTGGCAGGCATGGCTGAACTCCCCATTGTGGTAATTAATGTCCAAAGAGGCGGCCCTTCCACTGGAATACCGACCAAAACCGAACAGGCGGATCTCATGCAGGCTATCTGGGGAAGCCATGGGGATGCACCAAGAGTGGTCATTGCCCCTTCCGATGTGGAAGACTGTTTTGATTGCACTGTCTTGGCTTTTTACATTGCCGAAAAGTATCAGTTACCTGTCATCGTTCTTTCCGATGCCTTTATTGGTCACCGGAAAGAATCCATTAACCCCAACCGGTTCAGAGACCTGAAATATGGTTTTAAAAAAATCAATCGCCGAATAACTCCCACGGAAAATGAATTGGAAGATTATCATCGGTTTAAAATTACGAAAAACGGCATATCTCCTGTTACCTGGCCCGGTATGGAAAAAGGGATGTACCAGGCTGCCGGGATTGAACACAACGAAAAAGGATTCCCCTCATCCGACGTGTCTGTTCATGCCAGGATGACCCAAAAACGCTGGGACAAATTCCGGGAAATTAAACGGGAATTCTCCTTTGAACGTTTTTATGGTCCGGACGATGCCGAATTAGGTGTCATTGCCTGGGGATCCACAAAAGGAGCTGTCAAAGAAGCTGTCGCAAGGGCAAATGCGAACGGAATCAAAGTACAGGCGATTATCCCCCAAATTCTCTATCCTTTTCTCATTCAACCCTTTCACGATTTTCTGCGCCACAAAAAGCGTGTCATTTTTGTGGAAATGGCATATGCAGGAGCTTTTCGACGCTATTTGCGAGGTTTTGTCCGCTTTGGTGATTTTGATGTGGAAACGGTTTCCTACCGTCAGACAGGCGGTGCTCCCTTTACTGTCAGACAGATATATGATAAAATCGTTGAAGAATATGAAAAGAAGGATGCCTGAGCATGGATAAAGTAAAATATTCCCTCAAAGATTATAAAAGTGAGTTGAAACCAATCTGGTGCCCAGGGTGTGGTGACTATGGTGTTTTGAATGCCTTGATGCAAGCCCTGGTAAAGCTTCAAATACCTCCTCATCAAATGGCAATTGTATCCGGAATCGGTTGTTCCAGCCGGTTACCAGGCTATATCAATACGTATGGATTTAACGGGATTCACGGCAGGGCTATTCCCCTTGCAACCGGAGTTAAACTCAGTAACCCGGATATCAAAGTGATTGCCGTGGGAGGTGATGGAGATGGATTTTCCATCGGGGCTGGACACATTCCCCACGCCGCCCGTAAAAATATAGATATGACCTATATCGTTATGAATAACAATATTTATGGCCTTACTAAGGGTCAGGCTTCACCTACTACACCGATTGGTGAACAGACAAAAACAACCTTTTATGGAAATATGGACGAGCCAATCAATCCTGTCCGGATGATGATTGCCTATAAAGCCTCCTTTGTCGCCAGGGTTTTTTCCGGAGATCCTAAAAACGCCATTGAGGTTATTGCCCAGGCGATCCAGCAACGGGGATTTTCCTTTGTGGAGGTCTTGAGCCCCTGTCCTACATTCCGGGGGGTGGAACAGTTTAAACTGATCCGTGAAAAAGTCCGCTATCTTCCGGAAGATTATCAACCGACAGATGAAGTCCGGGCGTTTGATATAGCCAATGATAATGATTTTATCCGCCTGGGTGTGATTTACAGGCAGGATCGCCCCATTTATACCGATATTATGCGCAAAATGCAGCAGGTATCAGAAAAAATGGGGAAACCGGAAATCCTTGATTTGTTAAAACAATTTGAACCCTAGGGGCTTTCCCCCATGAAACTTGATTTTCAGGATCATGCATTTCGAACAGCGGTTCTGGAATTAATTCGCCGGGCATCTACCGATCTTGCGCCGGATGTGGTTCGGGCGATTCAGACTGCCCTGGAGAATGAAGACGATGGGAGTGCCGCCCGGGGAGTACTTTCTGCCATCCTCAAAAATATCGAAAGGGCCCGGGAAAAAAGCACACCGATCTGTCAGGACACAGGGACCAATATTTACGAAGTGAGCCTGCTCCCGGGTGTTTCCATGCGACGAATTGAAAAGTTGATCCGGGAAGCAACCCGTGAAGCTACGGAAAAAGTGTATCTGCGTCCCAATGCGGTGGATCCCGTGACAGGTAAAAATTCCGGAGATAATACCGGTGAGTTAGCACCCTATATCCATTTTGTGGAATGGGATGTACCGGCGATTGGAGTAAAGCTGTTACTGAAAGGGGGAGGTTGTGAAAATGTCTCTACCCAATATACTTTGCCGGATATTACGTTGAAAGCCGGCCGGGACCTTGAGGGTGTATATAAAACCGTCGTTGATGCCGTTGTAAAAGCGCAGGGACGGGGTTGTGCTCCGGGGATTCTTGGTGTTGGCGTGGGAGGAGACCGGTCCAGTGGGATGATGCTGGCAAAAAAACAGCTTTTCCGACGGCTGGATGATATACACCCTGATCCGGAACTTGCCCGATTGGAATCCCGACTTTTGAAAGATTTGAATACCCTGGGTATCGGTCCCATGGGATTCGGAGGAAAAACGACCGCCCTGGCTGTTAAAATCGGTGTAGCCCATCGCCTGCCGGCATCCTACTTTGTCTCAGTGGCCTATATGTGCTGGGCGGACCGGAAACACAGCATGCGTTTTTCACCGGATGAGGTGATTTATGATTGATTTAAAACTTCCCATCGATGAAAAGTCAATCCGAAAACTTAAAGTCGGCGATGAAATCTTATTAAATGGTCGTCTTGTGACCGGGCGGGATACTGCACATGCCTGGCTGGTGAAAGAACAGCCTCATCTTGTCCGGGATTTTCTGAAAGATACCATGATATATCACTGCGGTCCCGTTGTGAAGAAAAAAGGCAATCATTGGGAGTTTATAGCTGCAGGACCTACCACATCCATTCGTGAAGAACCGTATCAGGGAACCGTTATTCAGGAATACGGACTTCGGGGAGTGATAGGCAAGGGAGGAATGGGTCCGGATACGCTTAAAGCTCTGGCAGCAAATGGAGCTGTATATCTTCATGCCATCGGAGGACTGGCAACATTGATTGCTGAATCGGTTGTGAAGGTCCATACGGTATTTAAGCTGGAAGAATTCGGCGTACCGGAAGCCATGTGGGTGATTGATGTCCGGGACTTTCCGGCAGTGGTAACCATGGATTCTCATGGCGGGTCTCTCCATGATAAAATCTTTCAACACTCTGATGATATTCGGAAGAAATTACTGCATATTGACGTCTAAATCTGAGATTTCCGGGAATTTAATGTGGGTTTTATGATAAACGGATATTCGTGTAGATGTAATTGGATTTTTTACCCGGATGGATAACCAGCCAAAAATATATCCCCACAAAGCAAGCCATCTTCATAATCGGAATTTTAGGGACGTTATCCCCTTATTTGAATCCCTTGAATTATTTGACAATTCATATATACGATTAACAATATTATCTTGCTTTATATCGCATATCGCTGTATTTTACCCCCGGGGTGGGGGGCGTCAACTAACCGAAATTATATATTCCATCTTACCTATAAACCGGGTACCAAATCAAAAAAAAATCCTACGACCTTATTGATTATATTAAAGAATTTAGAAGCTGGAAGTTTGAGTCGCTCCGCTCCTGATGTACCAATCGAACCAATCCACCAATCTCCAGACCACTCCAGACTGTCGACGGACCACTGTCTCGTCACAATCCCAGACAAACCAGTTCACAATATCTCCTCATCCCCCCATAGTACACGTTGTTTCTATGCCGCCCCGAATGTTATAAACGGTTTTAACTTTCATTTTTTTTGGTCCAAGGACTTTTTTCAGGTCCTCATAAACCCGGTTGGTCATATCCTCCTGGTAAATTCCAACATTGCGGAATGAAATGAAGTAGTATTTCAGTGATTTAAGCTCGATAATTTTATCATTGGGAATATATTCAATGGTCACACGGGCAATATCCGGCAAACCACTGTAGGGACACACAGCGCTGAATTCGGGATATTCCAGCGTAATGACCTGATCATTTCCCCTATAGGGAATAGGTTCCAGAAGGTCTGTCCGGATTTTCTCCGGTTTTTCAAATGGAAGGGATAAACCCTCTGCTTTTGCCATGGGTTACTCCTTTTATACAGGGTTCCTGATTTTATGATTCTTCCATCATTTCATAAGCCTGATTCCGGCGGACCGGGATAAAGCCTTCAGCCCGGATCAGGGCTTCCATTTTTTCCGGGGACATTGAAAATTTAACACCGGTTGCGGCCACCACATTTTCTTCGATCATGGTTGAGCCCAGGTCGTTGCATCCCATGTGGAGAGCAAGCTGACTGATGCGTCCCCCCTGAGTGACCCAGCTGGCTTGAATATTGGGGATATTATCGAGAAAGATGCGTGACACAGCCACCATTTTCAGGTATTCAAAGGAAGACGCTTTTTTCCCACCCAGGCGGGTTTTAGCCGGCTGATAAACCCAGGGGATAAAAGCGGTAAAACGACCTCTCGTCTCTCCCCTGCCGACTATTGATCGATCTTGCAAATCCCGTATTTTCAACAGGTGTTCCAGCCTTTCTTCCAGCGTCTCCACGGCTCCGAACATCATGGTAGCCGTCGTGAGAAGTCCCAGCCCATGGGCCGTTTCCATCACATGAAGCCAGTCGTCACTACTTGCTTTTTTATAGGCATTCATTCGTTTCCGGGCAGGGTCGGCCAGTATTTCCGCCCCGCCACCTGGGATGGAATCCAAGCCGGCTGCGATCAGCCTTTTCAGGGTTTCTTCAACAGAGAGACCGGATTGCTTTGATAGAAAAAGAATTTCAGGTGGACTGAGTCCGTGAATGTGTATCGGATGTTCTTCCTTGATCCATCGGAAAAGATCTTCAAACCATTCCAGCCCTAAGGCAGGATTCAATCCACCCTGTAAAAGAATCTGGATTCCTCCCAAAGCTTTGGTTTCCTCAATCTTTTCCGCCAGTTTTTCACGGGATAAGACATATCCCATATCTGATACCGGGGGGCAGTGGAAAGCACAGAATGCACAACCTGCGGTACATACATTGGTATAATTGATATTCCTGTCCACAATGTATGTGACGCGGTGATGGGGATGCCAGCGCTGGCGGATCATGCCTGCCATGAAAGCCAGTAAGGAAAGATCCTGACAATAAAGTAGCTTTAACCCGTCTTCCCGGCTAAGGCGCTTTCCGGATTCGATTTTTTCTATAATGGTATATAGGTCTGTTTTCAAGAGTCTGTCCGCAGGATTTTGCTCATCATTATTATATCATTCCGACGATGCCACCCCTTTTTTTGATAATAACTTTCCACTTCAGCATTTACTGTTTCTATAAACAGATGGATCTTGATAACCCCCATTTCTCTATATTTATCTTCAAGGACGTTTAAAAGATCCGAACCGATACCACGGTTTTGGAACTCAGGAAGGACTGCCAGGTGGTGGACATATCCACGCCGTCCGTCAAAAGAACCCAAAACGGTTCCTACGGGAATATCCTTCTCTTCTGCAATTAAAAATAATTCAGGATGTTTGTCCAGCATCCGGTGCAGTTCTTTGCGGGTGTCTGAAAGGGAAAGATACAACCCGGCGGCTTTCCAAAGATTGTATACTGCCTCATAATCAGAGGACTTGTATGTCCGGATATTCACTTTTTCCATGTCGGAATTTAGAGATAATCATGGCGAACTAAAATGAATGAGTTTGGTAAAATCAAGGGGAAAATTCTGAAAAATCCCCCCAAAAAATCTTGCAAATCTATGAAAACTCCAATACTTTGAAGTAGATGGCCTGCAGCCGGATTTTTTGAGAATCAACATGGAATCTATGGGAACCCACGCTCATCCCGGCGGAAGCCAAGCCTCCTTCGAGAGGAAGGCCGAACCTGGGGGCAGGTACCCACTGTGACAAACGGATTCATCAAAAATAGGTGCTGCAGGCTTTTTTATTTGTATGATGAAAGAAGAATGATGAATTGAATATAAGTGATTAGGCAGACGTTCAATCTCCAAGGCATGGTTATCACATAACTCTGCTTCCCGGGGCTTATCGGGATGCCGGTTACCGAGTAGGCTGCGAAGCCGTCGTGTCGAAGTGCCATTCTCCATTTCCAATTCCCCCAATTATTTCATAAATTAATAAATTATTGACAATCAAAAATACAGGATGCGCACCAATCTATGAAAGAACTACCCAAATTATATGATCCCAGCCAGGTTGAAGACAAATGGTACCGCACATGGACAGAGAAAAATTATTTTCATTCTGAACCGAATCCGGATAAAAAACCGTATACAGTTATGATCCCTCCCCCCAATGTCACCGGGATGCTTACTATGGGTCACGTTTTAAATAACACCCTTCAGGATATCCTGATTCGGAAAGCCCGAATGGAGGGGTATGAAACACTCTGGCTTCCAGGAACAGATCATGCCGGAATTGCAACACAGACTGCCGTGGAAAAAGATTTACGCCAAAAAGGAAAAAGCCGGAAAGAATATTCCCGGGAGGATTTTCTAAAACTTGTGTGGGACTGGAAGGACCGGTACGGCGGAATCATTATCAAACAGTTGAAAAAATTAGGTGTTTCCTGTGACTGGTCCCGTGAACGCTTTACCCTGGACGAGGGACTTTCGAAGGCAGTCCGGGAAGTTTTTGTGCGCCTGTATGAAAAAGGGTACATTTATAAAGGGACCCGCATTGTGAACTGGTGCCCTGTTTCACTGACTGCTCTTTCCGACGAAGAAGTGATCTATAAAGAGGTCCACGGCCACCTGTGGTATATCCGTTATCCCCTGAAAGAAGATCCATCCAAAGGTCTCATAATTGCCACAACCCGCCCTGAAACCATGCTCGGAGATTCGGCTGTGGCCGTTCATCCTGATGATAAGCGATATAAGAGCTTTATCGGTAAAACACTTATCCTGCCTGTGGCAAACAGGGAAATTCCCGTTATTGCCGATGCGTATGTGGACCGTGAGTTTGGAACCGGTGCCCTGAAAATCACACCTTGCCACGATCCCAATGATTATGAAATCGGTCAACGCCATGATCTGCCTTTTACCAATATTTTTCATCCCGATGCCACCCTGAATGATTCTGCCGGGGCAGGATATGAGGGTTTAACCCGGGAAGAAGCCCGGAAGAAAATTGTAAAAGAGCTGGAAGCGCAAGGTGCCCTCATCAAAGTAGAAAAGTATATCCACAAAGTCGGGTACAGCGAACGGGCTGATGTGCCTATTGAACCCCGGGTATCGGAACAATGGTTCGTAAAAATGGAAGAACTGGCCAAACCAGCCCTGAAAGTGGTCAACGAAGGAGACATTCAGTTTAATCCGAACCGCTGGGTGAAAACCTATAATCATTGGCTTGAAAACATTAAGGATTGGTGTATCAGCCGGCAGTTGTGGTGGGGACACCGCATACCTGTCTTTACATGTAAAGCCTGTGGCTGGGAAAATGCCCTCCGGGATGATCCGGACCACTGCCCCATGTGCGGTTCCAAAAAGATAAAGCAGGATGATGATGTGTTGGATACCTGGTTCAGTTCCTGGCTGTGGCCCTTTTCCACCTTGGGATGGCCGGAAAAGACAGATGATCTGAAATATTACTACCCGACTGATGATCTGGTGACCGCCCCGGATATTATCTTTTTCTGGGTTGCCCGTATGATCATGGCGGGACTCGAATTCGTGGGGGACATTCCTTTTAAGAATGTCTACTACACGGGACTTATTCGGGATGCTCAGGGACGGAAAATGAGCAAATCTCTGGGAAATTCTCCCGACCCTCTCGATTTGATTGACCGTTTTGGTGCCGATGCCCTGCGCTTTGGGATTATGCTGATTGCCCCTCAGGGACAGGATATTCTTTTTGACGAGAATCGCATTGAAGTTGGACGGAATTTCATGAATAAACTCTGGAATGCCAGCCGTTTCGTTCTGATGAACCGTCCCCACGATTATGATTTCAAAGGCTATAATCCCCGGAATATGAATCTGGAAACACCGGACCTCTGGATTCTGGGGAAACTACAGACGACCATTAAATCTGTAAATAAAAACCTGAAAAAATATCGGTTTAATGACGCGGCAAAGGATATTTACGATTTCACCTGGAGCTATTTTTGTGATTGGTATATTGAATTGACCAAATCCCGCTTTTACGGGGATGATCCTGCCAGGAAAGAGAGTTCTCTTGGAACAGCCGTTTATGTGTTAAGAAATATCCTCAAGCTCCTGCACCCTTTTGCTCCCTTTATTACCGAGGAAATCTGGCAATCGGTCAAACAGGAGGATGAGCCGGATATTATAGTGAGCAACTGGCCGGAAATTCCCGGGATTCCCGGTGTGGATAAGTCAGAAGAGGAAATGCAGCTCTTGATGGATGTGATTACGGCCATCCGGACGATTCGCAGCGAGATGACGGTCCCTCCGGCCAAAAAAGCCGATGTCCTGATTCATGGAGGAAATCCTTACCAGAGGGCTATCCTGCAGGAAAAAGAGGAATATATCCGTGCCCTGGCTAAAGTTGAAAGCCTGACGATTAATGAAAATCTTGAAAAGCCGAAACTCAGCGCCGCCGCAGTCGTTGAAAACCTTGAAATTTATGTCCCTCTGGCAGGCCTGATTGATGTGGATAAGGAAAAGTATCGGTTGAAAAAAGAGATTGATAACCTGGAAAAACGCTTGTCCGGTGTGAGAAAAAAACTGCAAAATCCCAATTTTGCCCGTAAAGCCCCGGAAAATGTCGTGCAGTATGAACGGAATAAGGGAAAATCCATTGAAGACAATCTCTCCCTGCTCAGGGCCAATCTGGCACGCCTGGACGATTAAAGGGTTGTTTAACCCTGAATGGAGGTGTTTATGTTTCGTCTCTTTATGGTTTTATTACTCCTTTTCTCAACACTCGGGGCGGGTGTCCCCGAAATATTGATTTTACCCAACTCCGGTGCCTGGGTGACTCTCGAAGAGGAGCCCACCGAGATTCAGGAAAAGCTCTATTTACCTACCTATGGGATGAATGTACGGCCGGGTACCGTCTGGAAATCAGCAAAACCGGAAGGTTTACTCCGTTTTTCTTATCCCCGGTTCGGATTGTTTGAACTTGAAGAAGGAACAGACATCCATCTGGTTCTGAAAGAAAGTCTGGATATTCGGGGGCGTTTTTTGAAATTCAGGGACAATACTCTCTATGTCGGGAAAGATGACGGAATCCTTTTGATTGATCCGTCCAATATCCTCTATTATGAACTTCCCAAGCTTCCTGCCGATAAAACCCTGGAATATTTTCCGCCGCCTCTCTCTTCAAAAAAACGCATTGTCCCCGTGCATTACGGTTTTCAAACCGGTGATTTTTCATGGTCTGCTGAATATGAGCTCCGGTGGACAAGTGACGAGAAGGCAGTTTTTTCACCCTGGTTTCGGCTGACCAACCGGGGAAGCGGGACACTGATGAATGCGAAAGTCACCCTTCTGGCCGGCGATGTGAAAACCGGACAGGTGATGCAGGAAGACATGATGAGAGCACCCAAGGGAATGGGCATGAATTATGTTGCCAATGCGGCTTCATCTGCCGAAGCACCACAAAGTTCAGGAGATAATTATATTTTCAAACTCAAAAACTTTGTGACCTTTCTTCCGCGAACCGATTTCAGGGAAGCACTGGCTGAGCCGGTGGAACTGACACCTGAAAAAGTGTATATAGTGACCGGCAATTCCTTTTCATCCTCAGGTTCGATTCCCCGCCATGCCGATTTGGAATTAACCCTGAAGTTGAAAAAAGCAGGTAAAGACAACCCCATCCTCCCTGAAGGGACACTCCGGATTTTTGACGAAAAGGGTGTTTTCGCAGGAGAAGTTCCGATCCCAAACACCCCTGCAGGTGAAACGTTGACTGTATCACCCGGCAAATCCTTTGATCTGGTATATGAGAGAACCATCCTCGATTATCAACGGGAAAGAGAGACAGCGGAAGGCCGTATCCGCTATGAGATCCGTAATCAAAGCGATAAAACACTCCCGGTAATTCTCCGGGATCGCTGGCATGGAAACTGGACGGTGAAAAACACAAGCCATAAAACAGAGAAAAAATCCGCCACAGAACTGGAAATCCCTCTGACATTGAAGGGTGGAGAATCTGTGACGGTTGAATATACCTGTTATGTCAGTTACCGGTAAGGAGCCGTGCACCCCTTTTTAGATCAGAATGTCGGTAAACTCCCCTATATTGGCCGTGCCCGGGAAACAATTCTCAATGAGATGGGCATTACGACTGTTGAGGACCTGTTAACGTATTTTCCACGCCGTTATCTGGACAGAACCACAGTCAAAAGTATTGGGAATTTGGTGACCGGAGAAGAATGTACGGTGGTGGGTGAAGTGGTGAACAGTGTTCTCCAGCAACACCGGCGCCGGAAAATCCTCCATGTAACACTCCGGGATGCCACGGGCTATATGACCCTCAACTGGTTTCAGGGATACCAGTGGATACAGAAAATTCTTAAGCCTGGTGAAACGATATCTGTCAGTGGAAAGGTGGATTTTTTCCGCGGCCATACCATGACTCATCCGGATTTTGACTTTGTAGACCGGGATCAGCTGAACACAGGAATACTGGTACCGGTCTATCCTCTGACTCAGGAATTGCGGAAACGCGGACTTAACTCCCGGGTCTTCCGAAGAATTTTTAACCGGCTCTTTAATCAATGTCCACCCCAATTACCGGATCCCCTGCCCGACAGCGTTCTTAATAATATCCGGATTTTGCCCTATCGGGATGCCCTGTATCAGATGCATTTTCCTGACGATGAAGCATCCTTGAAAAGAGGCTGGTTCCGCTTCAAGTTCCAGGAATTGTTTATGCTTCAACTGCTCCTGGCCATCAAGAAAAAAACTATCCGGGAGCAAAAAAGTCCCTATGTATGTTCACATGCCGGTAATTTGATTCACAAACTCTATCACTCCCTTCCCTTTGATTTGACCAACGCGCAGAAACGGGTGATACGTGATATTTATGGGGATTTGCGTTCCGGCCATATCATGAACCGCCTGCTCCAGGGAGATGTGGGCAGCGGGAAAACGTTGGTTGCCGCTGCTGCAACTGCCATTATGATTGATAACGGTTTCCAAACGGCCATTATGGCTCCTACGGAAATTCTGGCCAATCAGCATTATAAAAATTTTAACCAGCTATTTATGCCTTTGAATATCCCTGTTGCCCTGTTGACAGGCCGTCTGGGAACGGCACAAAAGCGGGAGAGTTTGACCCATGTAGCCAACGGACAAACCCCCATCGTCATTGGAACCCATGCGTTGATTCAGGAGGGGGTGACGTTCAGAAAACTGGGTTTTGTGGTGGTGGACGAACAACACCGCTTTGGAGTGGATCAGCGGGGATTATTGATTAAAAAGGGTATGAATCCACATGTCCTGTCCATGACGGCAACACCCATCCCCCGGACCCTCTCTCTCTCCCTCTATGGGGATATGGATGTATCCATACTGGATGAAATGCCGCCGGGCCGTAAAACAGTTCGGACACGTGTGGTTACTCCTGGTGGATTGGCACAAGTCTATGATTTCATCCGGAAGGAAGTCCCAAACGGCCGTCAGGTTTACGTGGTGTATCCCCTGATCAGTGAAAGTGAAAAAATGGATCTGAAAGCAGCCGAAGCCGGATATGAGGAATTACGGGATGAGATTTTTCCCGATTTGAAAGTTGCTCTCCTGCACGGAAGAACACCATCCCGGGAAAAAGAAGCGGTCATGAAGGATTTCAAGGACGGAAAAATACAAATTCTGGTTTCTACGACAGTGATTGAAGTCGGCGTGGATGTCCCCAATGCCGGCATCATGATGATTGAAAATGCCGAACGCTTCGGACTCACCCAGCTTCACCAGCTCCGGGGACGGGTAGGGCGTGGTGCTGAACAAAGTTATTGTTTTTTGGTGAACCGGAAAAACACCGAACAGGGCAATACCCGCCTGCGTATTCTTGAAAAAAGTTCAGACGGATTCGAAATTGCCGAAGCGGATTTGGAACTGCGTGGACCCGGAGAGTTTTTTAGCACCCGGCAGCATGGGGATTCTGGACTCAAGATTGCCGATCTGGTGAGCGATATGCCAATTATGATCAAAGCCCGGAAAGAAGCTTTTAAACTGGTTGAAAAAGATCCCCAAATTCTATTGCCACGCCATAAAACCCTCCGGGATTTCTTTTTGAAACATTATCGGGATAAATTAGATTATGCCACCATTGGGTAATGCTATTCAAAAACAGAAAAGGGACCCTTGTGATTGAAAGAACTATATAGATATACTCTTTAATATCTTAGATATAAAAACAGGAAAGGACTCATGACAAAAGATAAGATGAAATTCTGGTTGGGACTGATTGCCCTTCTCGGATCGTTTGCAGTGTATTTCAGAACCATGGCTCCCACATTGTCATTCTGGGATTGCGGGGAGTTCATTGCAACATCCTATATTATGGGTGTACCACACCCTCCGGGGAGTCCCATTTTTCTCCTTTTGGGACGTATCTTTACCATGCTTCCTCTGAATCCGGATATCGGATGGAGGATGAATCTAATGTCTCCCATTGCCTCTGCCGGAGCCGTTCTTCTTTTGTATTTGATTATTATTCAATTCAGCCACTTTTTTACTGCAAAAGATCAGAACGGTCATAAACAGTGGATTGTTTATCTCAGTGCCTTTATTGGTGCCATGACCTTCGCGTTTACTACCAGCCATTGGTTCAATGCCGTGGAAGCCGAGGTCTATGCCTTGAGTACTTTCTTTACGGCAATTGTTGTCTGGCTTGTCCTAAAGTGGCATGAAGCCGATGAGCAACATGCCCACGGCGAGCGTTATCTCATCCTCATTGCCTACCTTATCGGACTGGCCATCGGCGTGCACATGCTGAACCTTTTGGCACTTCCCTTTATCGCACTGATTATCTATTTCCGGCATAAAGAATTCAAATGGGGGCCACTGATTCTTCTGGCAGCAGGTACAGGACTTTATTTTGTAATCATCAATACAGGAATTATCCGTGGGACGGCCCGTCTGGCCCTTCTCATGGGTATCGATCCCGCTGCGATCTCATTTCCCCTGGCTATCGCCGTTATCCTCCTGATTATTTATATTGCTTATCTCGTGATGAAATCTTTTCTGAAAAACCATGCCCCTGCCTGGAAATGGACCCAAATAGCCCTGATTGGTCTGGCGTTGATTACTATTGGATACTCTTCCTATGAAACGATTTTTATCCGTTCCCTGAAAAATCCAAATATTGATGAAAACGACCCCGAATCGGTCCGTCAGGCGGTTGCCTACCTGGAACGGGAACAGTATGGAGCTATTACGTTTGACCGTACAGCTCGCTGGCAGGAATCTCCAAACCGAAATCAGTACTCCGGTCCATGGGACTTTTTCTGGAAATATCAGGTGAAAAAAATGTATATCCGGTATTTCAACTGGCAGTTTATCGGGCGGACCGGCGATCAGCTGGATCCTTCAAAGTTATGGGGGATTCCTTTTCTTGTGGGATGGTTTGGCATGTTTTATCACTTTATGCGTGACCGGAACAGGGCTTTGTCGGTTCTGGCTCTCTTTTTCATGACCGGTCTGGCTATTATCATCTACCTGAATCAGCCCGATCCACAACCCCGCGAAAGAGATTATTCCTATGTAGGATCCTTCTTTGCCTTCTCTATCTGGATCGGCCTGGGTGTTTATGGTATACTCAACTGGGTAGACAAACTGAAAAACAAAAAAGTAAAATCCTGGTTGGTGCCGGCAACCGCGGTGATTCTTCTGCTGGTTCTTCCGGTAAATATGCTCCGGGCAAATTATAAGGAACATAACCGCCATGGAAATTATGTTGCCTCGGATTATGCCTATAACTTGCTAAATACCGTTGCACCCAACGGTATCATTTTTACTAACGGCGACAACGACACCTTTCCCCTCTGGTATATGCAGGAGGTAGAAAAGGTTCGCACAGATGTAAGGGTTGTCAACCTGAGTCTTTTAAATACCCCATGGTACATTCTCCAGCTCAAACATAATGAACCCAAGCTGGATATCCCCTTGTCGGATGAGCAGATTCAACAGATGACAGTCATTCCCTGGAAATCCCGGCAAATGTCCATTGAAGTCCCCAAAGAATTGAATCCCCAAGGGGAAATCACCTGGCGTATGGATCCGGGTTTTCGGGATATAGGACTCAGGGTACAGGATCAGATGATTTATATTCTGGCCCGGGCAGCCGCCTGGGAACGGCCGGTTTATTTTGCCGTCACGGTTCCTGATGATAACCGTATCGGCCTTGGAGAGTATCTTTCCATGGAAGGACTCGCAATGCGCCTGCATCCGAAAAAAGTTCCCCATGTGGATCCGGACAAAATCTATGAAAACTTTACCCAAAAGTACCGGTTTCGAAATCTTGATAATCCCGATGTATATCTGAACAACAACATCAAACGGTTATTGCAGAATTACAGGACTTGTGCCATGCAGGCTGTTATGGCTTTTCTTGAAAAGGGAGAAAAGGAAAAAGCCCGGAATCTCCTGGATTTTCTCGAGGCTAAAATCCCGGAAGAAAATATCCCCATCTATCATCCCGAACTCATGCTTCAGATGGGAAGACTCTATCTGGAAACCGGTGATACGTCTGAATTGCTGGAACGGGTGGAACGCTATGTGAGCCGGGATAATCTGAGATACAATGAGTATTTCAATGCTGCCCAGGTTTACTATATGGATTTACAGGACTACGAAAAAGCCGCATCCGTGATGGAAAATGCATATCTGCTCCGTCCACGGGATCCCCAAACCGTGGGGATGCTGGCACTGATTTACCGGGAAGCCGAAAAATATGACCAAGCCCTGGAGTTGCTGGATCGTTGGCTGAGCGATGTAGCTCCTGGAGATCCCAACGCCCTTCAGATGAAAGAACAGATCCTCAAGCTAAAAGAAGAACAAACCAAACAGGAATAAACAAGCGGGGGCTTCAAGCCCCCTTTTTTCTATGGTCAAAGTCAGTATCATTATTCCCCATTATAATGGCCGGGATATTCTTAAAGAATGTCTGGACTCACTGAAGCAGTCCACCTATCCCCACGTTGAGATT
>LGGY01000131.1 GCA_001509335.1 Fidelibacterota bacterium 46_43 | reverse complement strand
AGGATCAGGTATTCGGTAAAATCCCATTTTTCAAAATGGTGGAGATTGTGCCGGACCGCATCTGCCGTTCCCTGATACCAGTGGGCATTTTCAAAGGTCTGGGATGCCGCCAACACCTCTAAAAACCCTTGTGAAAAAGAGTCAAATTTGTAGGTGCTGTAAATATGCCGGTGGAGGGATTCACTGTTAAACTGTGTCAGCACGTAAATTCTCCGGATATTGGAATTCAGGCAATTGCTGATGGGAATATCGATCAGGCGGTATTTGCCTCCGATGGGGACTGCCGGTTTGGAGCGCACACTGGTAAGGGGAGCCAGTCGCGTTCCCCGTCCACCTCCAAGTATGAGTGATAAAACACGTCTCATAGACACCTCATGATTTATAAAATATTAAACCAATAATCGGCCAGCCAAATCTCAAGCCATGTTAGCACCCCTCCCAGCACGGCTCCTGCCAGGGTTTGCAGGGGTGTATGAGCTTTTACACGGATCCGGGCCCAGCAGAGTAGGGGAACGATCAGCCAGAGAACAACATGCCGTGGACCGAAGATCAGGGTCGTTGCAGACAGATAACCGGCAATGCCTGCACAGTGAATGCTGATTTTCCACCACAGGGTGATAATTCCGTAAATAATCGTATTGATAAAAATGGCAAACAACACGGCATTGAAAACACCCGGAAGACCGATCCAGACAGAAATGAGGAACGTGATCAGATAAATGAGGGAAAAAATCATAAACGGAACTATCCTCTGGGACCTTTCGGGGATATCCATGTGGGATGTCATCCCTTTTTTGACCATATAGCCGATAATCAGGACCGGCAGAATAAAGGCGGACAGGGATCCGGCGATGATAATTCCCACCGTATCCGCCCGGTCGTATCCCTTCTGTGTTACCAGGTAAATAATAAATAAAATGCTGAACCACAGGGGATTGAATATAAAGGATATCCCTCTGGCCAACCATGTTTCAAAATATTTAGGTGGTTTTGTCATCAGTTTTGAAATATACAAAACTCAGTCGTTAAGGTCAGGTCTAATCCGGTGAGTGATGAAAAAATTCATAGGTTTCCGGATCATTGATGCGGTAATGATTCAGGCGGATCGTCATGGTTCCCGATTCTTCGTTACCCGGCTGGGCAATTCGTTGTTTCCGGGGATTGGGAACCCGTCTGTTTTCTTCTGCAGCCGTCATCAGGACTTCAACGGATTGGGGCAGATAGAGCTCTTCCAGGACCGGACTTTGGCGAAAAAGAATATTCACTGTATTTTCTTTAGGATCCTGGACAAATATTTCCCGGACATACCAGCGGATGGTATCCATTGTCACTGTCCAGTCCAAACGGCCGGCAGCAGGATCGCGGACATGCATCCGGAGGATCACCCCGCCGGCAACCGTTTCCACATCAGGCAGGACGGTTACGGAAGAATCCATAAGCACATGGTGCAGATTGATGAGAATGGCTTCAGGGGGGATCACATCTTTCAGGCCACCGCTGATATCCACTTCATCGGGGGACAGGTACCGGAGTTTTCCCTTCTGATCAGACAGGGTGAGTCCCGGCATCCTCGAACTGACCAGAAGATCTGCTTCCAATGTGGAAATTTTATCCATCTGATCATTATAGCGAATCAGATAAGAGCGGGCATCGGCCGCCGACAGGCAGACAATAAAACTTAGAAGCATGATGATGAGAGCAAAAAAATACTGTTTCATCGTTCAGTTACCTTTTCCGGAATTTTGGCCATATCCACGGGATGGACGGTCCAGTCCCGTTCAGGAATAAATTCCACAATTTTCCCATCGGGCTTCTGCAAAACAACCCGGTGAATGAAGGCGTTGGCAATCATGGCTTTACACATATTGCACACAAATTCATGGCCATAGATGTAAATGGTACTGTCCGCCGTAGAGTGTCCGTTCCGGGCGGCCAGTACAATGGCATTGGATTCGGCATGGGATCCTACGGCCCTGCATAGTTCCAGTTGAGTTCCGGATTTTATATTGTGTTTCTCACGGTAACAAAAGCCGTATTCCAGGCTGTTTTTCTGGAAGCTGGGAGCCCCATTGTAACCGGTGGATATAATATCTTTATTTCGGACGATGACGGCTCCCACCTGTCTGCGCAGACACGATGAGCGCCGGGCCACCACCCGGGCGATTTCCAGAAAGTATTCATCCCAGGTGGGACGTTCAGGTCGCTTATCCATTCTTTTTCCTTAGAGTTTCTACATTGAGTGTCTTTGTCTTCAACACCAGGCTGAAGCGGGTCAGATCCTCGGCGGCATAACTTCGGGGAAAAACCTCCCGAAGTTCTTTTTCAATAACGCGGGTATTCCGGTAACGTTCCGAAAAATGGGTCGCGATGAGAAAAGCAACCTGGTTATCAAGGGCTGCTTTGGCTGCTGTGCCTGTGGTTAAGTGATCATAGGCTTCCGCAAGATCCCGTTCATTTTCCATAAAGGTAGTTTCACACAGCAACAGATCCGCATGATCCATGAGGGGTTTCACATGATTTCCCGGCGCCGTATCCGCCACATAAGTAAAAACCCGGTCCGGAATGGTTTTTGAAACACTCTCCCGGGTGATTATTCCCTTCTCTGTCTGAAGTTCACCTTTTTCCTTCAAAATCCCAACGGATTTTCCCTTAATGCCTGCAGCAATCAGCTTTTCCTTATCAAAGCGGAATCCACCGGGCTGAACGATCCGAAATCCATAGGCCGGAATCCGATGTTTCAGTTTAATGGCTTCAATCCGGAGCTTTCCGGCCTGATAAACCATCCCTTCCCGGGAAATGGGGAGAAGATGAAGGGACAAAGTCTGATGATAATCTGAACAGGTGAGAAGTCTCTTTAAGAAATCCTCTCCTTCCCTGGGATAAATGATGGATACCGGTTCAGTCACCTTTGCCAGGGAAAGCCGTTGAATGATTCCCGGGAGTCCCAGACAGTGATCCCCATGGAAATGGGAAATGCAAATAGTCCGGATAGCCGGCACGGAAAGGCCGCCTATCACACACTGACGCTGGATACCTTCACCCGGATCCAGGAGGATGTTTTCTCCCTGCCAGCGCAACAGGTAGCCGCCGTGATTCCGGTTTGTCGTCGGCAGTTGGGAAGCCGTTCCCAGGATGTTCAATTCCATTGTCATGATTTGACTGAAATGTAACGGGATTCTCACAGATTTAAAATATTGAACATTATTTTCTTGCTATTCCGGGGGATTCCGTGAATATTTTATCTATGGCCGACTCCACCCTTCAGATCATTCACTATCTTGCATCCCGGTATTGCGCCGGTCGCCGGACCGGAACCAGGGGATGGAAAAGGGCACAGCAATACATCATTCAGCAGATGCAGGATTTGGGCATCCTCCCTTTTTATGGTGAATCGTATATACAGCCCCTTCCCCAATTACAGGGAAATATTGAGGGCGCCAATCTTCTGGGATATATCCCCGGACAAGGACGGTTAAAAAACCGGTATATCATGATTGAAGCCCATTACGACCATTTAGGCCTGGACGAAGACGAACTGGGATATTATCCCGGTGCCGATGACAACGCGGCGGCTGTAGGTATCATTCTCAGGGCAGCGGGACATTTTCACGCCGATCCACCCCAAGCCAACAGGCGAAGTATCCTTGTGGCCTGTTTTGACGCAGAAGAACCCCCCTTTTTCAACTCCCCCCACATGGGTGTGGAACGCTTTTGCAAAACCAATCCTGAGGTATTGAATGCCATTGATTTAGCCGTTTTTCTGGATCTGATGGGACACGGTCTGGGCACAGAGACACATGAGAAGATCATGGATTCTTTCTTCCTCATCGGCGGAGAAAAATGCGGTATCGGTCCGGTTCTCAACCAACTGGAGACATCCGTCGAAAGTATTTATCCCCGGCGTATGGGTATTCATGCTATTCCTCCATCAGGAAATTATATCGCCTTTAAAAACCGGGGACGACCTTTCATTTTTGCCACATCCGGCCGGAACCATTTTTATCACACCCTCTTTGATTCCGCCGAAAAACTCGATTATCCCAAAATCAACCGGCTTGTCCTCTATTTTTCCTATCTTTTACGGGATTTATCCACGGCACCCAGGGAATATTTTTCATACACCCCCAAAGGTGCCGCCGATACCGAATCCCTGAAATCCTTAAAAGAGATGTTTCAGGTGATGGATCCGGAAACACCGAACCTCGACAACATCCTGAATTATATCGAAAAAGCTGAAAAAATCTGTAAATCAAACGGTAACCTTCCTCTTCCGGAACAGTCCAAACTCCTTCATCTGGTGAAATTAATTGAACAATATGTGTCCTGACTCACGATGGCACCGGTGAAAATAAAAAAATTTTGATTATGATACCCGATTTCTCTTACATTTAAGAAATAATGAGGGGATATTAAAAATTAAGGAGTGAACAATGCGTTTAAAAAATGTGATCGGAATGGTACTTATCCTGGCTTTGCTGATGCCTGTCTCCCGTTTGCAGGCCCAAAGCCTTGAAGAAAGCCTTCAAAAAATGCTGGGTGAGAATGCCAGGGGTTATGTACAGCCATTGGTAACAGGGTTTGGCGCCGGCATAAACAGCGGATTATATCGTAAAGCATCCACAGAAACAGGTACGCTTCCATTACCCATCGGTCTGGATGTAGGACTGGTTGTGAACGCGGTGGCCGTCCCCGATGGCGCCATGATGTTTAAATATTCCATGTTGGAAAACACCATCACCTTTCCCCTGAGTTCCATGTCCGGTATTTCAATGCTTCCGGCTGAACTTCAACCGGATGATGTGACCCTGACATTCAATGACATTTACGACAACGGCGGCATAACAGAAACACCCACCATTGCCAGCGACCAGGAAGAGGGTGTATTGCTTTCCACCCGCACACCCAATGAAGTCTACATAGCCCTCAGAACTCAGCTTGTGGAAGAACAGGGCATGTCCGAAGGTGATGTAGATACCTATCTGCAACCATCCATCATGAATTTTCTCAACGGAAATCTGGATAACATCGCCCCTGATTTTCAATTCCCCGGCGGACTTGGACTTGAATTTGTCCCCACTGCAGGCCTCCAGGCCAATGTCCGTGTTCCCTTTGGAATCGAAGTGCAGGCACGCTACGTTCCCAAATTTGAAATCAGCGAGGAATTCGGGAAGTTCTCCATGTATGGTGCCGGTTTGCGGAAAAACCTGCCGGTCCCCATTCTGGATGTCTCCGTCGGTGCCTTCTATCAGGTCCTGAAAGTCGGAGATATTCTGGAAGCCACAAATATCAATTACCATGCTGAACTTGGTAAACGTTTACCCATTCCCATCATCAAGATTACACCCTACATTGGCGCAGGGTATGATCAGACTACCATCAACCTGGCCTATACCATTCCGGCCGGAACCATTCCGGGTATTGATCAAGACCAGGAAATCTCTTTTGATCTGGAAGGGGAAAATACATTCCGCATGAATGCCGGTGTAACCCTTCAGCCCCTTCCGTTGACTTTCGTCAATGCCGAATTTGCCCTGGTGGGCGATTATCAGGTGTTCACCCTTGGTTTGGGAATTATGTTTAAATAAAAATTTGTAAACCCAACAAAAAAGGGCGGTTTTAACCGCCCTTTTTTATTTAAAGATGATTTAATTTTATTTCCGCCGGAAGGTTGTTCCTTCTTTCCGGTCGATGAGTTCAATACCGGCCTTGAGCAATTCATCCCGGATGACATCCGCCCTGGCCCAGTCCCTGTTTTTCCTGGCTTCATCCCGTTCGGCAATCCGGGCTTCAATGGACTCGTCAGACAATTCGGCAGACTTTTGGTGATTCCCGGAAAAAATAACACCTAAAACCTGATCCACTTTTTTCAATGCCGCTAAAATGCTTTCCTTATCACCATCAGTTATCGGGACATCTGTTTTTATCCGGTTGATCCTGCGGATCATTTCAAATACAGATGCCAGCGCCGGAGAAATGTTCAGATCGTCGTCCATGGCGTCTTCAAATTTTCCCAGCATCCGGTCTACTTCTTTTTTTACCATTTCATGGACTGGCCCTTCCTTATGAATCTGGTCAAGTTCAAAAAGGAAATCATCCACCCGTTTGAGGGATTTTTCTGATTGATCCAGAAGTGTTAGACTGAAATTCAGCTTTTGGCGATAATGGGTGGAAAGCAGGGCATAGCGAATAGCCGTGGGGGAATAGCCTTTATCTGTCAAACCCCGGATATACATCATATTTCCCAGAGATTTACTCATTTTTTCCCCATCCCAAAGCAGGTGCTCGCAATGGAGCCAATACCGGGCAAAGGGTTTGCCTGTGGCTCCCTCGCTCTGGGCGATTTCATTCTCATGATGGGGAAATATATTGTCCACCCCGCCCGTATGTATATCAAATGTCTCTCCCAGGTATTTCATGGACATGGCGGAACATTCGATATGCCAGCCGGGGCGACCTTTCCCCAGGGGTGTATTCCAACAGACCTCACCATCTTCCGGTTTCCAGGCCTTCCACAAGGCAAAATCGTGTACCGATTCCTTTTCGTATTCATCATTCTCCACCCGGCCTCCGCTCCGGAGGTTTTCCGGGTTCAGGTTCTGTAACCGCCCGTAACGGGGAAAAGCCGTAATCTTAAAAAAAATGTTTCCGTCGTCTGTACGATAGGCCAATCCTTTATCCAACAGAGACTGGATCAACTTTACCATATCCCCGATATGTTTCGTTGCAGCCGGAAAAACCTCTGCCTTGTCAATATTCAAAATGTCCAGGTCTTTGAAGAATGACTCTTTAAAGGGCCGGGTATATTCCTCAAGAGGCATCTTTTTTTCTGAACAATTCCGGATGATTTTATCGTCCACATCCGTAATGTTCATCACCTGGGTGACACTGAATCCCTTATATTTCAGGTAACGCTTTAGCTGATCCTCAAAAATATAAGCCCTGAAATTGCCGATATGGGCATGATTATATACCGTAGGGCCACAGGTATACATCTTTACAACACCTTTTTCCAGAGGGATGAAGGCTTCTTTTTTCCGTGTAAGTGTGTTGTAAAAAACCATGCTCATGATTTTTCCTTTTTTTCAAAACGTTTCAGGGCATCCCTGACGATCCAATCCGTCAGGGCGGGAAAATCCATTCCCATGACGTTGGCTGATTTTGGCAAAAGACTGGTAGCCGTCATGCCGGGCAGGGAGTTAGCCTCCAGAAAATACGCTTCATGGCCGTCTTTCAATCTGAAATCAATCCGGGCATAACTTTCAAGGCCCAGAATATCCCAAATGCGTATCGCTTTCTCTTTCAGGGATTGGGTAACCTCATCCGTCAGGGGTGCCGGTACCCGATAACGGCTTTTTCCTGAGGTGTACTTTGTTTCAAAGGTATACACACCCCCTTCCGGAAGAATTTCAATAAGGGGAAACGCTTCACCACCTACAACAGGCACCGTAAGCTCCTGTCCCGAAATATATTCTTCCGCCAGAATCACCGGGTCATAGATCAGGGCATCCTTTACCAATGGACGGATATCACAGGGTTCCATCAAAACATGAAGTCCTACGGAAGATCCGGCACTGTTGGGTTTTATCACCAGGGGAAAGGTCAGGCTATCCGGATTGATCTGTGTTTCTCCGGTAATCCTGACAACACGCCCTGTTTGAACACCTGCCTTTTCCGCAAGCACTTTCGAAAGGTATTTATCCATGGCCAGGGCAGATGCCAGTGGGCCGGATCCGGTGTAAGGAATTCCGGCCATTTCCAGGATTGCCGCAATTATGCCGTTTTCGCCAGTTCCCCCATGAAGGGCATTAAAAACCACATTGGTTCTCAGAGCCTTCAGTTCATGGATATGATCTATAAAGACCCTTTCATCCCGGTGTGCCATATCATCAAAATGATTATCCGTCACATCAAAGGTTTCCAGCATGTTGCGGAACCGGTCCATTTGATCCCAGGGAGTAGAAGGATCAACATAAAAAACGGCATGGCCCAGAGATGTCAGAGCCTGTCCCACTGCTTTTCCACTGGTGATGGAAACATTCCGTTCCGGTGAAGCACCGCCCAGCAAGACACAAATATTCATCAGGTTCTCCTCACGATCCAAGAAACGGCATCTTTCAGGTTATCTACCACCATCAGATCCGGATCCGCAGTTTTCAATTCTTCTTCTGTTTTTTTCCCCTTGCCGGTCCGGACCAGGATAAAGGGAATGCCGGCACTCCGGGCGGTTTCATAATCTGAATGGCTGTCCCCCACCATCAGCGCTTCATCCAAAGAGATACGATGATCGACAACCGCTTGATGAATCATTCCGGTTCGGGGTTTCCTGCAGGAACATCTCTCTTCAGGGGTATGGGGACAATAATAATAATCCGTGATTCTCCCACCGGAAGATTCAGCAGTCTGAATAACCTTATCAAATATTTTCTCTGCCGTTTCCCGGGAAAAATAGTTTCGGTTTATACCGGACTGATTGCTGATGATAATGACGCTAAGGGCATGCCGTGTCAGTTGCAGAATGGCTTCCGGAACATACGTATAAACCTTCACATCCCGGACGGTACGGATATACTCATCTCTGTCTTCATTCAGCACACCGTCCCTGTCCAGAAAAACAACAGATATTTTCATAAGCGGAATTTAAGGGGAAGGAGTGACAAAATCAGCCGATTATCCTTTTTTATGTTGAAGAAAGATAATAAAACTCATTAGCTTCATTTTATGCACTATGGTTTTACCTTTCTTATCTTGTGGTTGATGCTTGTCAGTCCCCTCCGGGGAAGGGAGCAAGATTCACTGATCAACAGCACATTTTTAGGGAGCCCCGGTCGCAATGTTTACGGGAACAGGGCACCTGACCGCCTTGAGCTGCAATGGTCCTTCTACCTGGGAGAAGGGGAAACCACATTGTCCCGAAAGGCCGGAAACCGGACCTGGAAAGGCTGCGGATGGACCGGCCAGCCATTACTGGTGGAGACGGAAGATACCTTATACATTATTCAGGGTGCGTATGATCATCACCTGAAAAAGATCCGGGCTTCTGATGGAGAATTGATCTGGGAATATGCTTTTGATGATGTGATCAAAGGGACGGGGACTTTGTATGTGTCTCCGGACAAGGATCAGCTGATCATTCTGCAGGGAAGCCGGCTGGGACTGAATAAATATCTGGATCATCCCATCATTACCAGTTATCAGGCCATCGATTATCATACGGGTAAAGCTTTGTGGAAAATGAATGTTCCCTTTTTTGCCAGTTACAGCCGGGATGTGGACGGCTCAGCACTTATCGTAGACTCCCTGGCATATTTAGGTTTGGAAAACGGACAATTCATTGTGTTTGATCCCCGGCCGGAACAGGCGGAAATGCGGGATGGTTTTCTTCAACCACGCATTCTGGAATCACACCGGCTTTATGCCCGGGAAGATACCCGTTCCCATGGCTTAAATCTGGTCACGGAGAGTTCTCCTTGTCTTCTGGGAGACCATATTTATATCACATCCGGATCAGGGCATGTCTATGGATACCATTTAAAAAACCGTCAGATAGACTGGGATTTTATCACCGGCAGTGACATGGACGGAACACCGGTAGTTACATCAGATAGTTGTTTACTGGTGACACTTGAGAAACAGTACATCCCCGGGAAGGGGGGGGTGATGAAACTGAACCCCCGAAAATCTCCCGATTCGTCCTGCGTGGAATGGTTTCTGCCTGTAGGGAATGCCGTAGTGGCTGAATGGAAAGGCGGAATTATCGGGAGTGCATCCGTCAATGACCACACCCGGCCGGAGGGATATCCCCATATTGCCGCTGTCAATACTTTGGACAGCCTTTTATACATCATCGATTATAAAAATACACAACCTTATAAAGTATTGGGGCCAGACAGCAGCACATGGTATCCCAAACCTGTCATTCTTGATTCGGTACTTATCGGTCCTTCCATCTCGACACCACTTATCGTGGGTAACAGAATCATCACAGCTGGCTACTGGGGAATATACCTTTTTGAATACTCACCCGAAGGCCGTTTAAAAAGGCTGGATGCGCAACCATTTGGTTGTGAAGCCACGCCGGTTGTTCATGAGAATAAAGTCTATATTGGTTCCCGAAACGGGTATTTATATTGTTTTGGGAATTAGAGAGAAGCGTCGGTCCAGATATATTCGATAGGGTTGACGGGATTGTTTTGATACCGCACTTCATAGTGAAGGTGCGGGCCTGTTGAGCGGCCGGAGTTTCCAACAAATCCAATGACATCTCCCCGTCGGACAATCTGTCCTTTTTGGACATTCATGCGGCTCAAATGCGCATAAATAGTGGCATATCCATAGCCATGTTCGATTTTAATCGTATATCCATAACCGCCGTTATACCTTGCATAGACAACTTTCCCACCGGCTGTGGCATAGACATGGGTACCGGTTGTTGCGGCGATATCAATCCCATGATGAAAAGTCCGTTCGCCGTTGAAGGGATCCAGGCGATATCCAAAACGGGAAGAAAGATAACCCAACTTTGTGGGAGAAATAGATGGAATACTCTCAAACCGGTCTTTCTGACTCTGCAACGTTTCAAAAAGTGTCTCATAACTCATGAGTTCAAGCTTGATGGTCTGTGAAAGGGCTTTCAGATTCAGATCCATCTTCTCAAGGGTGCTTTCATCTTCCGGATCCAGATTGTCCAGATTGAAATCTTCGGTCACACGTCCACCCACGCCCATTTTCCGGATATCCTGGTCAATCTCCGGCAGATTGGCATAAAGGCGCAAGGTTTTATCCTTTTCCACAATTACATCAATCTGGTTCTGCAGGGTGGAAATCCGGGTCCGCATTTCTGATAGCACCGATGTCAGATCATCATTATCCGCCGTAATCGCCTTGATTTTTTCTTCATAGTAAATGCCTGCAAGATACTGGGCAGACCCATAGATAGTCATGGATAAGAATAAAAACACCAGACAAATAATCTGTACCATTCGTCTGACGGGAATCACCATCTCCCGCATTTCCGATGCACGCTCAAAAAAGATGAGAAACTTTGTATTGTGTGATTTTTTCAGTCGTGGGCTCATACGTTTATATTTTAAGGGTGAATTTACTTTCAATCAAGTGTTAACCTAAAAACTTCTGCAACAGCCTTGCCCGGCTGATATGCCGGAGCTTCAGGATGCCTTTTTCCTTGATTTGCCGGACCCGTTCCCGGGTCAGATTGACCTTTTCCCCGATCTCTTCAAGAGTCATTTTAGGATAATTTTCCAATCCATAGTACATTTTTATAATTTTTTGTTCCCTGTCTGTAAGATTTTTCAACACATCGTGCAACTCAAACTTCAGGGACTCATCCATGAGTTCGCTGTCCGGTGCATCGGCATCTTCATCTTCGATAATATCCAGAAAATATGAATCGCTTTCATCACGGACCGGGGCATCCACCGAGAGGGGAGATGTGTTGAGCTGGAGGGTTTTTTCCAGCGTGTCCTGGTTGATATCCATGTCCTGCGCCAGCTCTTCGAAATTCGGCTCCCGCTCATACGTCTGCTCCAGGTGTTCCATCTCCCGTGCATATTTGTTCATGATAGAAACCATGGTCAGCGGGATGCGGATCGTGCGGGATTGTTCAGCCAATGCCTGAAGAATAGTCTGCCTAATCCACCAAACGGCATAAGAGATGAATTTAAATCCACGGCTTTCATCATAACGGTGAGCCGCCTTTATCAGTCCCAAATTACCTATGTTGATTAAATCCTCCAGAGGAAGTCCCCGGTTCTGATACTTTTTGGCAATGGACACCACAAATCGCAAATTGGCACAAAGCATCTTATTCAGGGCATCTTTATCTCCCTGTTTGATAAGTTGACTCAGGCGGATCTCTTCTTCCGGCGGCAGGGGTTCCGTATCGGCAATTTCTTCAAGATAACTGGATAAATTGGGACTCACCCCCCATTTCCGGGAGATGTAGGATATGTCTCGTTTCCGATGCTTCATGTTTTCAGTGGATCGTTATTCTCCGGGCTTTGTTTCATCCGTCTCCGGAACATCGGCTGCAGCGATATCTTCCGGAGCTTCCTCTTCAAAAGGATCTTCTTCCGGTGACATTCCCACCTGTGACAGTTCATCCCGGATTTCCTGGACCTTCTTTTCGCCAAGAACAATCCGATCCATCAGCACCTGAATGTCATCATCCCCGGAGAAGTCAAATTTTTTGTTCTCACTCATGTCGTGATAAACCTTTTCACCCAGTTCTTCGTAGGCTTTTGCCAAATCCCGTCCAGCCTGGTATAAATCATATTTCAGACGGGTTTTCTGAGTAAGATGTTCAGCTTTTTCAGCCGTGGTTTTAACCATACCTTCCACTTTGGGGCCGTTTTTGATCCACCAATCGTTTAAAAAATTCTTAATATCATCAAAGACTTTTGACATCTTGTCCTCCTCTGTTTCACTTGCTTTATTGTATTCTTAATAATACTACCATGAATTTATTAACCTTACAATAATTATTTTTATTGAGAATTTGCTTTCATGGTCGATGCAAAGTAATTTCTCCTACTTCTGGAGATTTGATATGCTAAAACTGGAAAAGGTCACAAAACACTTTGAAAATGTACATGCCGTTCAGGATGTTTCCTTTCAGGTAGGCCGGGGATCTGTCTATGGTCTTCTAGGACCCAACGGGGCTGGAAAAACCACAACAATCCGGATGATCATGAATATTATTCAGCCGGATTCCGGCACAATCCGCATCGGCAACGGGACATCGGGAGCAGTCGACAGTCGAAAACTGGGTTATCTGCCTGAAGAGCGCGGGCTCTATCAAAAACGGAAGATCCGGGAAGTGATCCGGTTTTTCGGTCAGTTGAAGGGACTCTCACTAAAAGAAGCAGCCGATCACTGTCAGGTCTGGCTGGACCGTTTCGGCATGGGGGATCAGGCGGATCGCAAGGTCAGCGAGCTCTCCAAGGGGAATCAACAGAAAATCCAGTTTATTGTCGCCTCGGTCAGTTTTCCCGACCTTCTCATCCTCGATGAACCCTTTACCGGTCTGGACCCGGTCAATCAAATGATCCTGAAGGATATCATCCGTGAGTTCCGGGATGAAGGAAAAACCATCGTCCTCAGTACCCACCAGATGGACCAGGTTGAAAAACTCTGCGATCATATCTGCCTGATCAACAAGGGACAGGTTGTATTGGAAGGCGATCTTGCATCCATCAAAGAAGAACACGGAGATCAGCAAATTGAGGTCCGTTTCAGAACCAGGCCGGATAAAATTCCCGGCGGACTCTTCAAATCATATCACATCCGGGATAATATTCTCCGGGGGTATTTGCCTGATCACCTCCCTTTTAAAGAAGTGGTCTGCCGCCTGACGGATGCCTGTGACATCGACGGCATCGCCCGGTATTCCCCATCCCTTGAAGATATTTTCATCAAACGGGTTGAGGCGTAATATGTGGCAAAATATCCGGACAATACTCCAATGGGAATACATTCACAGGGTCCGTTCCAAAGCCTTTATCCTGTCTATTATCCTCCCTTTCATCATTCTGGCTCTTGCCATTGGCCCCCAAATGCTTGCCATGAAAAGCGGCCCAGAACCTGAATACCTGGTTCTGATGTGCCCGGACAAAGCCCTGGCTGATACCATTGAAAACACATTCAACCGGAAATACCGGCTGGAAAATAATGAACCCCGTTATCTTTTTACCCGGCAATCCAACAGAACTGAAACGGAAAAAGACACCCTGATACGCCACATAATCGGACAGAATATGGCGGATGCCGTATTAACCGTCCACCTGGCAGAATCGGATACCATTGTTTCAGAAATCTACTACAAAAATATGGGACCTGAGCACATCAACCGGATACAAAGCGGACTTCAGGACGCTGCAGAATCCTATCGGATGGATAAAGCAGGCTTGAACCGGGATGTGCTTGCTTTTATCCAGACACCGGTAAAATTGAAGGAATATCAACTTACAGATCAAGGAGTCCTTTCCAGTCAAAATATTCTAATCCGCTACATGACCCCTTTTGTATTTATGTTTGTGCTGATTATGGGCATTATTACCACCTCACAAAGCATTATTTCGAGTATTATCGAAGAAAGAACCCATAAAATCGTGGAACTCCTCCTGTCCTCCGTAAAACCGTCGGAAATCATGGCCGGAAAAATCTTAGGCATGGGGCTGTTGGGTTTAACACAAATATTTATTTATATGATTATCCTGTATCAGGTAGGGAACCATTTTTTATCCGACCAACTGACGTCCGGACTCATGAATACCAGTCACCTGATATGGTATTTTATCTTTTTTATTTTGGGATATTTGATGTTCAGCACGATATATGTCGCCCTTGGGTCTCTTTTTGATAATGAACGGGATGCTCAGCAACTTGGGGGGATTCTATCTCTTATCGCTATATTGCCCATTTATTTTATCTCTTTTATGCTGGAACATCCTGAAAGCAGTCTTTCGGCTGTCTTGTCTTACATCCCGCTGATCACTCCTTTGCTGATGATTGCCCGTATCGGAATATCCACTCCCTCATTCTGGAGTATTCTGGGCATGGCACTGTATCTGGTTGTCTGGATTATTTTCCTGATTTGGCTCTCATCCCGCATATTCCGCCTGGCGGTTCTCATGTATGGAAAAAGGCCGACCTTCCAGGAAATACTCCGGTGGAACCGGTCACTTTCCCGGTAACGTAACAAAATTCGTGCGAACTAAAACTGGAAATGTTATTTTAAATACCGGATTAACTCGAAAACACTAAATCAGGAGCAGATCAATATGGCTGAAAATGTCATCAATGTCAATGATGCAAGTTTTGAAAAGGATGTCTTAAAAAGTGAAGTCCCCGTCCTCGTCGATTTTTGGGCAGAATGGTGTATGCCCTGCCGCATGATCGCCCCGTTTCTGGAAGACATCGCCGCTGAGATGAAAGGTAAGATT
This sequence comes from Fidelibacterota bacterium 46_43, assembly GCA_001509335.1. GTDB lineage: Bacteria > Fidelibacterota > Fidelibacteria > Fidelibacterales > Fidelibacteraceae > Fidelibacter. Next base: position 8,436 of record LGGY01000131.1, on the reverse strand, counting down.
ATCGTTGCCAAAGTCAATGTGGATAATTCTCCGGTCACTTCTCAAAAATTCGGGATCCGGTCTATCCCCACCCTGATGATTTTTAAAAACGGGACGGTAGCTGACTCCATTATTGGTGCTGTTCCAAAAAATGTGATCCGGCAAAAGATTCAATCAATCCTTTAGGCTTCCGATGAAATATACTTTGTTTAAGGTTTTCCCGCTGGTTCTTATTGTCTCGGCGAAATCACTTTTTTCACTGACAATCACAAAAACCGAGCCGCCAAACTGGTGGATCGGCATGGAAACCGACACTGTCACCCTATTGGTCTATGGAGATAATTTTAATAGTTTTTCCGCGCAGACAAGCGGAGAATATGCCGAAATTCTGGAAGAACACCCCTATCCCAATCCGGCCTATCACCGGGTGACACTGAAAATCCTCAAAAGCGGGACGGAAACCATCACTTTTTCAAAGAAAACAGGGCTCCTGAGCCGTGAATCTGTAATTCTGGAATTCCCCATTGCAGAACGGAATGGGAAACTACCGGCGGATATCGATGCACGGGATGTGATATACCTGCTGATGCCAGACCGGTTCTCTGATGTGGATACGGAACGGAATTTCATCCCGGGACACAAAGATCCGGTACGTCCTGAACATCCATGGGGCCGGCGCGGTGGGGACCTTCAAGGAGTGATCCATCATCTGGATTACCTTCAGGATTTAGGAATCACGGTCCTTTGGATGACACCGGTTTTTGAAAACAATTACATCAACTGCTATCATGGATACACTCCCACGGACCTTTATGCCATCGAGCCACATCTGGGGGACTTCCAGGCCTACCGGGAACTGGTAGATAAAAGCCAGTCCATGGGAATAAAGGTCATCATGGATCATATTATCAATCACATCTCCCCTTCCCATCCCCTGGCCCAGAATCCACCATCTTCCGAATGGATCAATTACACCGTGGAGGACTTTAAACCTTGCAATTACCGGATCTTTGATGTTATCAACACGTGGGGGCCGGATTCCCTGCGGGAAATTGTCCAGTCCGGATGGTTTGCCGGATACCTGGCAGATATGAATTTGCGGCATGACGCTGTGGTGGATTACTGGATAACCCATGCCATCTGGTGGATTGAAACCTTTGGATTGGATGGCATCCGGCAGGATACCTGGCCTTATTCAGATACTGCAGGTTCCGCCGCATGGGTCCGGGGTGTCCGGAAAGAGTATCCCGGTCTTTTTATTCTTGGGGAAACCATGGTTTTTGAAAAAACACCCCTCTCATTTTTCTTCAACCACCGGCCAGACTTGCAGAACGGGCTCAGCTCCATAACGGATTTTGCCCATTCCAGCCAGATTCATCAACTGACAACTGGCAAAACGGGAATCAAAACATTCTATGAAAATCTCTCTTTGGATTTTATTTACCGGAATCCTTCCATGATGACGGTTTTTATGGATAATCACGACATGGGTCGCTTTTTCACAGACACGGGGGAAGACATCCGGGCTTATGTGAATGCCTATACCCTGTTGTACGGTCTTAGAGGAATCCCACAGATTTATTATGGGGATGAAATCGGAATGACCGGCGGACACGATCCCGAGAACCGGAAAAAATTCCCCGGAGGGTTTCCGGGTGATGCCCGCTCAGCCTTTACACAGGAAGGTCGGAATGAGGTGGAAAACCTGCTTTATGAACAATTCAGGCGATGGAACCGTCTCCGGCAGGAACACCCCGGTCTTTTCACTGCACCCTTGGAACATATCCTCATGGGGGATTCTCTCTATGCCGCCTGGCGGCGGAATAACCACAGTATCCTGATACTGATCTACAATGACAACTCAGAGCCTGTCCCTGTCACAATGAATTCGCTGGTCCCTGAAATCAACGGTAAACATACAGAACTCATATCGCCCCTTCACAACGCCGGAAAAATCCCCCTGGATACCCATTATAAAACCACTGTCCCGGCAAAGACATCCGTTATGTGGCTCTTTACGGCGGACATACCGTAAATAACATGTGATTTTGACCATTTCTCTGACTATTTTATCACTAAAGACATCAATCATCCTGAAGCGGAGATCAACGATGAAGCGACTTATTCTTTTGAGCTTAATCCTTTTTACCCTTTTTAGCTGTGAACCCTACAAAAAGCTGGCCGTAGGAAACGACGGGCCGGTGTACACCTTTGTGGATGACTCACTCTGGGCAATCATTGAGGAAGAGATCAGAAAACCGGTGGAAAAAGAGATCCGGACGCCGCAAATTGAACGGATCTTCCATTTTGAAACGGTTCCTTTGTCGGATTTCAAGGATTACCGGGCATCCAAAAATCTCATGTTCATTACGACGCTGGACAGAAAGGACCGGACATCCCTATATGTTCAGCGGATGCTGCCGGATACGGCGCTGCGTATGATTGAAAAGGGTGAACGGTATCTGTTTCCCATAAAGGAGAAACTGGCCAAACGGCAAATTTTTATCATTTTGGCGGCACCGGACGATGAAGCCCTTTTAACATTTATCCGGAACGAGGGAAATAGCATTTATGACGCGCTGAATAAAGCATTCATTGAACGGCAGTTTGAGCAATTGTATTATAAAGCCGAAGAGAAAGAGATCACAAAAAAATTGTTTGAAAAGTACAATTTTTCTTTCAGGGTACCTCACAGTTATCAGATCCTGGAGGAAAACCCCAATGAGCGCATCATTCAACTGGGGCGGACCAATCCCTACCGCTGGGTAACCATTTATTGGCAGAAAGGCGGACTCACATCGGTTTTGGATGAACGATGGGCAGTCACCATGCGGCACTGGCTGAGTCTGAATTATCTGGATGGTACCTATGTAGAAAAACGCTTTCTGACACACCGGCTGGTTCACTGGGGGAATCGCCCGGTTTTCAATATCCGTGGACTGTGGGGACATCCGGAAAAAACCATGGGCGGGCCCTTTTCCAGTTTTTATTTTTATGACGGAGTAACAGACCGGACCTACTTTATTGATGTCTGTGTTTGGGCTCCGGGACAGATAAAAAATGTCTATCTCCGACAGATGGAGCTCATGGTCAGTACGTTTTTTACCAGTGAAAAAGTCTTACAGGAATATATGAAATGAAAACAAAATACCTGATGGTTCTTGTTTTAGCAGGTTTTCTGGCAGGATGCAGTAGCAGCGGTTCTCTCAAGGACAGCCGGGCGATTGTGAACCAGTATAACCGTTACCTGGAAGAAAAACCCAACGCTTTGGACCGGATCATTGCCACTTATATGGATGATGAACAGGCTCAGGAACTCCGGGCGGAAGCCCTCCGATATATCATCCGAAGCAGGGATCCCCTTGCCTATCGCCTGATCCAGAATCAGTTAAAAAAACCACAGAACATGGAATACTGGGCTCTGGAAATCATAGCCGATGAAACGGCGCAACTGAATGACCCCGAATGGGGCGCCCTGATGATGAACGCATATTCAGCCCTGATGGATCTCCGCATCAATCTGGAGAAAAAAATCCTGGGGAGCATTTTTGCCAATGCGGATTTACAGAGTCTCCCCCGCTTCCTGGATTTATACCAGAAATCTTATGATCACTTTTTACAGCTGGATGATGCCTTTGCCAAATCCCTGGGGAAATACGACGATGACGGGATTGTCCCTGTCCTGCTGAAAATCATCAACGACCCGAAACGAAGCCTGAGGACCCGGGAACGGGCTTTGCAGATCCTGGCTGATAAAAATGAACCGGCCTTTACAGAAGCCCTCATTGCACTTATGGGCGATCCGCAAACAGATCAGATGCTTCGGGAATTTTCATTCAATGTGCTGGACCTCACCCAGGATGAAGAAATATTGCTTGCCCTCCTTAAATTTTTGGACAGGAGCAAGGAACGGCATAATCACATGCTGAACAGTGCCTTAGCGGTATTGGAGGATTTCTCCGATCCTGCGATTATACCTTCCCTTCGTTTTATAGCCACAGACGATAATTTTCCCTATCATCTGCGTAAAAAAGCAGTAGATGGCCTCATCGCATGTGAGTCCCCTGAAGAGCTCATGTTTTTAATTCTGGCACTGAAAGAACCGCACAATCTCATTTTCTGGACGGATATCGCCACGGCTGTCCGTAAATCGGGGAATCCGGACCTGTACCAGACGATGGAGAAAACCGCCCTTGCCCTTCATCGTGATTTTCAGGGAGGTTCAGAATGAAAATACAACACCTTGTATATCTTTTTGTAATCACGGTATCAACCGCCGCTGCCCAGGTTCCTCCGGCCTCGGATGCGCTTTATAAAGATACCGGAGGAGACCGCTACTATACAGTAGATGAAGAGATCCTTCAGCTAAAAAATGAGCTCAGGGCATTGAAAGAAGAAGTGCTGATGTATAAAGCTGAAGTCAATATGCCAAAAATCCGGAATGAAATCCGGGAAATGGTCACCGTACCTGACTTGGCCCATCAGATCATATTGAAAAACGGGACCATTGTTTTGGGGACAATCCTGGAAGAAAACCTGTACGAAATCAAGGTCCAAACCCTGATCGGCATCATCACACTTCAGCGAGAACAGATTAAAAAAATTGAACCTATAAAAAAGCAGGTCCCCATGCTGGAATTTGACGGCCCCGTCAGAGAAATGACGTATACCGATAAAAAAGTATTCCTGGGAAAGGTAACAAACAACGGGAATCAGCGGGCGGACTTTGTCCGGGTTGTCTTCAGGCTTTATGATGAAGTCGCCAATCTGATCAGTGCAGACAGCAGCTTTGTGTTGGGCAATGACATGAAATATCCTGGGGGTATTTATTCTTCTTCATCACTTCTACCTGGAAACAGCGGAAATTTTCAGTGTTCCGTGCCCACCCTGGATAAAAAGGTCAGTTACTATACAAGTGAAATCAAATATTCAAATATTGAATAATTCATAAAAATCAAGATTTTTTACTCATATCTCAGGGCTTCGATAGGATCCAGCCGGGCTGCTTTGACGGCAGGATAGGTTCCAAAAACCACGCCGATCACCGAACAAATAATCACCCCAATAATCGCCCACTGGATGGGAAAAACCCCGCTCACATTCATGGAAACAGCCACAAGGTTTCCGGCCAAAATTCCCAAAACAATACCGATCAGGGCTCCCAGTTCCGTTAAAACCAGGGCTTCAAGGAGAAACTGGTTCATAATATCCCGCTTTCGTGCTCCAATGCTTTTACGAATGCCGATTTCCCGGGTTCGTTCAGTCACGCTGACCAGCATGATATTCATAATACCGATGCCGGCAGCCACAAGAGCGATTGAACTGATGAGAAGAGCTGCCATTTTGATGGCTCCTGTCACTTGATTAAAAGTATCAATGAGTGATGTATTGGAAACCACCTCAAAATCATTTTCTTCCGTCAGAGGAACACCCCGGATCAGGCGCAGATTAAAGACAATTTCATCCTGAACCTCATCAAACTGTTCCATTTTCATCACCGCAATGGCGTATCCCAGGGATGTCCATCGACTTGCAAACATTTTCAGATGGGTGGTCAGTGGCATAATTACCACATTATCTTCGGACTGGCCAAAGATGGTTCCCTTTCGTTCCAGGGTTCCAATCACCTTGAATTTAACCCCCCGGATAGTAACTGTCTGTCCCACAGGGTTATACTGAGGCATAAGAACATCAACCACATCCTGTCCCAGGATAATCACATTCCGCATTTGTTCCAGATCGTTACGGCTGATCATACGGCCGCTTTGCAAAAAATAGCCGGACGAAAATTCCCATTCAGGTGTCACTCCCTGGATCCCCACACTGTTTTTTGTCTGTTTATCTTCAAATTTGATGGGATCCCCACTATGCCAGTTTTCGGCTGTGATTGTCGCCGGACCGGAAAAACGATCCTTCAACTGAAGATAGTCTGCATAGGTCAGATTTTTCCGATTACGATACTTCCAGTGGGTACCGCCGCCCATTTGGACTGCAGGATACTTCTGGATAAAAAAGGTATTAGTTCCCAAAACATTCAGATTGCTTTCGACCGAATTCTGGAGAACATTGATCGCTGTCATCACACCGATAATGGAAAACATCCCGATCACAACACCGAGAAGTGTCAGAAAAGAACGGAGCTTATTCTGGCGGATAGAATCGAGGGATGACATGAGCACTTCATGCAAATTCATATTTTATTCCTCAACCCTATTAAAGGGTGTGTTTCAGAATCTCTCAACGTTAACCTCAACAGTCATCGTTATTTTCTTTTCTTTACTCATATCTGATAGCTTCAATAGGATTCAGGCGTGCTGCCATGTTGGCGGGAACAATTCCCGATAAAACACCCGTGATCACGGAAACGGAAAGGGAAATGATGATGAGATCGATGGAGAGGCGAGCCACAAAGAACTTCTGCAAAAGACCAACAAGCCCCACGGTGATGAGAATACCGATTGTACCGCCAATCAGAGAAATAATCACGGCTTCACTGAGAAACTGAAAAAGGATAATATTCTTTTTGGCACCCAGGGCTTTACGAATTCCAATTTCTTTGGTTCGCTCCCGGACACTCACGAACATGATGTTCATAATACCAATGCCACCCACAATCAGGGAAAGGACCGTGATGCCAAGTCCAACTGCGCTGATCGCCATCCGTATACTGGCAAATTGCTCCCTGAATGCCTCCTGTTGGTTGATGGAAAAATCATTTTCCTCCCGGGGCTTCAGCCCCCGAAGTCCCCTCATGATAAACATGAGTTCTTCTTTCGCCTGTTCTACCGTCACCCCTTCTTTGGGTTTCACACTAACAGACACTCCCCATCGGCCGCCAAAAATATTTTGCAGGGATTTCAGGGGAATCGTCACGATATTATCCATACTCATGAGCCCCAGAAATTTTCCCTGTTGGGCAATTACACCGATAATTCGAAATTTATTTCCCTGGATTATAATCTCTTTCCCCAGGGGATCTTCATCGGGAAAGAGATTTGTTTTAATATCATAACCGATCACCGCCACCCGAGTGCCGTAACGGCTTTCGGGTTCAGAAAAAAAGCGACCGGATTCCAGTTTCAGCGCTGAAATATAGGCTTCCTGCCAGGTTGTTCCGTTGATTTCCACCCTTTCCACGGCATTTTTCCCATATTTCACATCACTTCGTCGCCCTGATGAAGGTGTGGCAAACGCAATGGTAGATGCCCGTTCCAGGATTTGCTCCGCGTATTCTTCTTCAATGTCAGGGCGGTTCCGGTATTCCCACCATTCATCATTCATCATAAACCAGGGATATTTTTGTATGTATAACACATCCTGACCCATCCCCTGAATACTGTTTTCAAAGACTTCATCGATCCCGGAAATGGCGGTTCCCATGAGGGACACAGATAATATGCCGATGATAATACCCAGCATGGTTAAAAATGCCCTGGTTTTATTCTGAAGAATGGCCTTCATGGCCATAATCACACTTTCAAACAGTTGGCCCATTTACCCTTTTCCCTTAGGTGTCAATTCGTCACTGGCAATCAACCCGTCCAGAAAGTGGACTACCCGGTGGGCATGTTTGGCAATATCTGTCTCGTGAGTGACCAGAATAATCGTATTACCTTCATCATGGAGGTGATCCATGAGCTGCATGATTTCACGGGATGTTTTACTGTCCAGGTTCCCGGTGGGTTCATCCGCCAGAATGATCGAAGGGTTGTTCACCAGTGCTCTTGCAATGGCTACTCTCTGACGCTGTCCCCCTGAAAGTTCGTTAGGCTGATGATGCATTCTGTCCTCCAGATTCACCTTGCGGAGGGCTTCTTTTGCCATTTCTATCCTGTCTTTTTTATGGATTCCGGCATAGATCAACGGAAGTTCCACATTGTGCAGGGCTGTTATCCGTGGCAGGAGATTAAAGGTTTGAAAAACAAACCCGATTTTTTGATTTCGTACAAAAGCAAGTTCATCATCGGAAAGTTTACCGTTACTGCTTTGTTCAATGCGATCATCATGGACTGTTTTTCCATCCAGTATATATGTCCCCGAAGTCGGGGTATCCAGGCATCCGATGACATTCATGAGGGTGGATTTTCCCGAACCGGAAGGACCCATCACCGAAACATATTCATTTTTTTCAACCATCAGGTCAATTCCCCTAAGAGCATGAACAGCCACTGCCCCAACCTGGTACACTTTCGTTACTTGTTTCAGTTCCAATAAGGCCATGTTCAGCTCCTTAGCGTTTCTTACCGGATTTTTTGCCTTCTTCAGCCTCGGATTTCTTGACATGCATACCGGTTTGCAATTCACGGCTCAGGACTTTATGATTTCCTATGACAATTTCATCCCCTTCCTGAATACCGGATTTAATCTCAAACATATCCTGACTGCTGAGTCCAATGGAAACAGGTACTGCCGTTACAGTATCCTGATCCACCCGGAAGATGACTTCAACCATTTTAT
>LGGY01000210.1 GCA_001509335.1 Fidelibacterota bacterium 46_43 | reverse complement strand
AAGATGATTGCCTGCCCCGTGAAAAACAGTCGACAGTCGACAGTCATCAGTCATCAGTCATCAGGGGGCAGTCGGCAGTGGACAGTCAACAGCAGATTGATTCGATTGAATAGATTGATTTGATTTGGAATTTTTTTTCCTAACTGAAACCGAATTATAAAAGAGATGAAAAATATAAAAACGGTTATATAACGCCCCCTCTCCCCCCACCCCGGGAAGTAAAACACAGTGAAATGCAATATGACGCAAGACAATATTATGAGTCATATAATTGGTTAATGATCCCGTGAAATAGGGATCCCAATCAAGATTGGGAATTTCACGGGATGAATGGGGTTTCGCGGGTCAATGAATGTTCCGAACCCTTGTTCCTTCGCACCCACATTCTCTCTCCACTGTACCCTCTCCAGTGCTATTTTGTACCTTTCCCTACACCACGGAATGCACAACCAAGACCTAAATACTGCCGTATTTTGGTGTCACTGATAAAATCAGAACAATCGATAATCAGAGGTTTGGTTCCTGCCATAGACAGGATCTCTTTCGGTTGCAGGTCTTTGTATACTTTGTGGCCTACGGCAAAAATGACGACTTCAGCATCTTTCAGGGCTTCTTTCAGGTCGGCATATAAGGGGACATTTTCCATTTCAGGCCAGAAATCCACATAGGGATCATGGGCTTTGACAACCGCCCAGGCCTCATTGAGGAATTTCACCAGGGTCGCTGAGGGAGAATGACGCGTATCCCCCAATTCCTCAAGGTAAGAAACTCCCAACACAGTTATTTTTACATCTTTCAGATCGGGGATCACTTCCTGTATGAGTTCAATGGTGTGAAGTGGCATAGTATCGTTAATATTGACCGCCTTGATGGCCATATCGAGCGTATTGTCAATACCAAAAAGGCTTTGCATGGACCAGTTTGCAAGAACCGGATCTTTGGTCAAACAATAGCCGCCCACACCCAGACTGGGGCGGAGAAGATTATCATGCGTGCCTTTGCGTTTCCGGATCGCATTCCGGACTTTAAAAATATCCACCCCGATTTTTTCTGCAAACCTGGCCCATTCCAGGGTAAGAGCAATATTGGTCGCCCGGTAGGAGTTTTCCATGACTTTCGCCATTTCAGAGGCGTTGGTATCTTCCAGTTCCGTCAGGGGAAAGTTTTTCACATCAATCACACGGGACAAAAATCCCCTTGCCCGCCGTTTGCTTTCCTCATTCACTCCGGAATACACACGCCAGAAATCCCGGATGGAACTCACATATCTGGCCCCGGGCATCACACGTTCATAAGAATGGGCTATGAGAGGGGGATTCTTATCAATATCAATACCCCGCCGGGTGAATTCCTCCTCCATAATCGGTTTCACAACCCGTTCACAGGTCCCGGGAGGTACGGTGGTTTCCACAAGAACCAGACAATGGGGCTGAATATGCTTTCCAAGATTCCGTATCCCGTCCCTGAAAGCCGCCAGGTCGCAAAAACCCTTTTCAGCTTCACCAAAAGCTGGTTTTGTGGCATCCAGCTGGATATCTACCACAACGATATCTGCCACTTCAAAGGCTTCATTTCTGTATGTAGCCCTGAATGTTTTTTTCTGCATAACTGTGGATTTAAATATCCGATCTACCTCTGCATCGGACGATTTTACGGGTGGAATGCCCCGGTTGATTTTGAGAACTTTCCAATAGGAGCGGACAGAAGCCCGTTGTTGGCCATGGACAAAATACCAGGGTTCGCCGTTTTCATTTTCAGAATCAGCAACCACGGCCGCCATGACACATCCGACAAATCCCATCCCCTGGACTGCCACAATTTCGCGGCCAAGTTTTCGCTGTTCTTCCGTAATCCGTAAAACCTTTTCCCGTTCTTTTAATCCTTCTTCTTCAGTTGGAAGCAGAAATTTTTCACCGTCCGGTGAGACAGAAAACTTTTGCATGGAAAACTCCTTTAAAGTTTCCCGGATTGAAATCCGGGGTTAATTATCTTTATGACGGTGTGGAATCGAGTTGCTGATTTTCCATTTTCCCACATCTTCCAAAATCGCCTCTTCTCCTTCGATCTGCTTGTTTTTCATCAGAAAACGTCCGTTGCAAATGACGGAATCGATACAGGAGGAATCGGCGCTATACACCATATCAGACACAAGGTGATAACCTGGTACAAGGCGCGGATTTCTCAGATCCACAAGAATGGCATCAGCCAGGCGTCCTTCCTCTATCACACCGGCATGGAGGCCAAAAGCTTCCGCTGCGGCCCGGGTTGCCATGTGATACACTTTTTCTGCCGGCAACATGGTGACATCCCCCCAGACATGTTTTGCCAAAAGGGAGGCGACTTTCATTTCTCCCATCATATCCAGACAATTATTGGAAGATGCACCATCCGTTCCCAGAATGACCGGTAACCCTGCTTTTTCAGCTGCCGGGATATCAAATGATCCATTGCTCAGTTTCATATTTGAGACAGGCATGTGAACCAGGGTCACGCCTTTGCGGGCCAGAATCTCCCGTTCCCTGTCTGTCAGATGAATCCCATGGGCGGCAATGGTTTTCGGTGTAAGAAGTCCTTTTTTATCCAGATATTCTACCGGCCGGCAGCCATGGGTTTTCAGACAATCCTCTACCTCTTTCTGTGTCTCACTGAGATGAATATGAAAATACAGATCATGCTTTTCCAGGATAGAACGGATCGTTTCCAGTGTTTCAGGTAAGACACTGTAAATAGAATGGGCATTCAGGGATGGAATGAGGAGATCAGAGTACGATTTCATTGCCAGCAGAAAGTCTTCCCGGTCTTTTTGTTGAAAACGCCGACTGCCGGATTCATAGGCATCAAGGGCAATCGGGCCTGTACAGATACGCATTCCCATATCGGAAGCAGCTTTTATTACAACAGGGGGATTCCAGTACATGTCGTTGAAAAAAACAGTGCCGGAACGTATCATTTCCAGGCAGGCCAAACGGGCTCCGGCTTCAATGTGTTTTGGAGTAAATGTAGCTTCGGCAGGCCAGATATAGTCATTGAGCCATTCAAAGAGGGGCAAATCATCGGCATATCCCCTCAGCAGTGTCATGGCAGCATGGGTGTGTCCATTATAAAAAGCCGGGAGAATGGCTTTCCGACCACGACATTCCATGATTTCACCGGCAGGTTTTACAATTTTAGACTCAATTTGTTGAATAATGCCATTTTCAAGATATACATCAACGATTTTGTCTTTACAGACAACTTCTTTGATAAGTAATGATGTCATGATACATCCTAACTATAAATTTTTTTTATTAATTTGAAGGCAGCTCTGACTTTTTGGGCCACAACAGGTACAAAGCAGCAATAAAGAGTCCGGCATTTTCCAGAATTTTCCCCCACCCTACTTTCTGACTACCTGGGCCGAAGCATCCACAATTGATATCAAGTCCACGAGCCATAGCAATAGCAACCATGAGAATAAAGAATGCCATCAATCCGGCTGAAATCCAGGCAGATGCTCGTTGAAGAAAGGGAATCCAAAGACCGAAACCGATAAAGAGTTCAAGCATGATGAGCCAGATTGCCAGAATATGGAGTGGCTGAGGCGGGAAAAGCCTATAATTCATTATATCCCGGACAAAAACATGGGGATTGGCCAGTTTTGAAAACCCGCTGACCAGAAATACAAAACTGAGAAGAATAAGACAAACAATTTTCAGTATCGTGTATCTTCTCATTCAGAAAGCCGTCCCTTCACCTTTTTCTACAGGATTATCTTTCTCTAACCAGAGCTCCCATCCTCCAAAAAAGTAATAGACTTCCGGAAAGATGAAAGTCAGTTTTTCAGCCAGATCTACACTGGACATGCACTTATCACCGTCACAATAGGTGATGACCCTACGAATATCCTGCCTTTGTTCCAGGCGGGACAGAGTGGCCTCTCCTTCCTCATAGGGAATATTCACTGCCCCGGGAATGTGTCCTTCCAGATAAAGTTCCCGGCTTCGGGTATCCACTAATAAGGTACTATCCAAAGCCACTAGTCGTTGAAAGGTATTATAATCCACCGCACGTGCCACTCCGGGATTGATCAGCGTATATGTTTTGCCATCCCCTGATAGTTCCATTGTCTCAGGAAACAGGGGGAAATCTGTCACGATAAAATGAAAACATGTCAGCAGGGTAACGGCAGCAAATATGATCAGAATATCCCGAATATCTTTCCGGGTAAGCTCTGGTAAATGCATTAATCATCCAGTGTGTGAATTATTAGTCCACTCCGGAGTTTTGGTTCAAACCAGGTGGATTTCGGCGGCATCAGTTTCCCTGCATCGGCAATGGCCATGAGTTCTTCCACAGACGTTGGATAAAGAGCAAACGCCACTGCCATGTCTCCTGAATCCACCCGTTTTTCCAGCTCAGTCAGTCCCCGAATACCCCCCACAAAATCCACCCGGTCATCGGTCCGGGGATCCCCGATATTCAAAATGGGTGTCAACAGATTTTGATGGAGGACCGATACATCCAGGCACTCCACGGGGTCCGACTCATCAAAGGTCCCGGGGCGGGCTTTCAACGTATACCATTCCCCCTTCAGATACATGCCCACATGATGTTTTTCTGCCGGTTTTGCCACCTGGACACAACAGACCTTTTTTACATCAAATTTTTGGGATACTTTCTTTAAAAATTCTTTTTCCGGTAATCCGTTTAAATCCTTCACAACCCGGTTATAATCAAGAATTTTTAAATGGTCATGGGGAAAAAAGACTGCCAGAAACCAATTATATTCTTCTTCTCCAGTGTGTTTGGGATTGGCTTCCCGGCGTCGTTTACCCACCA